>JAEZNC010000017.1 GCA_023441905.1 Bacillota bacterium
GTGATACCCTTGCTTAGTTAGTAGACGATCTAACTCGGACAATACTATCTCGGAAAAAATACGAGAAGTAAATGGGCCAATAACAATGCCATTCGTCTCATTGTTCTTCTGAAATCTTGTGAAGGCATCTAAACGATCAGCTAACTCATATTTCTGCTTTAGTGAACTTGGTTCTTTAGTTCTAAGATATTGTTTTGCTTTCTCCTTTCCACACATAGCCCAAGCAATCGAATGACTATAAATCGAAGCATAGCAATTTGAGATATCTAATTTCAATTGAAACTTATACCCTAAAGATATCCGAATGCACTGCCTTAATCCATCGAGAAAATCACTCTTGGAGCGGTTTATATCTCGTATCTTTTCGTTATTCAGCAATTCTTGTCCAACATCTTGATATGAGTGGACATAGGTTATAGGCGAAAGTGAGTTTTTGCTTTCGGCGGCTTCTTTAATTTCATTCCAATTCTCAGCCATTAATTTTACAAGCCTCAAAAAAGCGTGTGGATTTGGAAATGATAAGATACGACGAGAAATATCATTTTTATAAGTCGATAGCGTCGCTGGGGCTGTTGTTGTGTTTTTTGCCTTCTTCTCATTATTGTCACACTTTATCAAGGGTAAGATGCTTGATAGATTAATTAACAAACTTTTTGTATTAAAACAAGTTGGAATCTGTTCTGAGAAATATCCATAATCTACTATTTGATCAATGAAGTTTTCGGCAGATAGTTTTATTAATGCCATCTCTCATCCTCACAAAAGAGGTATGTTAATTACTTTCCATACCTTGAAAATAATTTAAAGCATTGAACACATGTATATTATACATAATTATTTGGAATTATTAAATAAAAAATACTATTTTGTCGAAATGATACGAATCGGTGAATGTTACAATGCATTTCAAACACATTCTACGACGCAGAACTAACAGGCGTAAAATCGCCCGGATGGCTGAACAGAATCACCCAGCAGCCGCGGTAATCGGACATGTTTTTCACGCCATCGGTCGTTATCGCCGTGAAATCCGGTGCCATGTCGCCAAGGCCGGGCGGCGCCACCGTGACCGTTGCGTCCACAACAGCGTTAGGCTGCACCGGTGTCGGCATATTTGGTCTTTGATAACAGCTCATGTTTAAAGCACTCACCTTTCAGCTTATTCAGTTTACTATATTCAAGGCGAGTGCTTGGTGTGCGGTGAAGGTGTACGAAAAAAAGAGCCCTTTTCAGAGCTCTCGGCTGCTACAAAACAACAATATTTGAGTATGCGTAAGTTCCACAATGCATGGACTGAACTCCCATGTCTGGAGCGCATTCAGAGATGCCGTCCACTTCATAGTCACATCGCATCGCTCCTCAACATGACAAGACGAATTATCTATCATTCGGAGAGCCCCTTTTGGAGCTCTTCTCTTATCCATAGATCAACTATTCTTCGCCGTCAAACGCATACCGCAATACCGGCTTTCGCGCCGCCGCCACCTCGTCAGGCCGCCCGACCGGCGTGGTCACCGGGGCCTGATGCAGCTTCTCGGGATCAGTATCCGTCTGAGCAATCACGTCCTCAATCATCCGGATCGCCTCGTCAAGCGTTTCTATCGATTCCGTTTCGGTCGGCTCAATCATCAACGCCTCATGCACAATCAGCGGAAAATACATCGTCGGCGGATGAATCCCCTTGTCGATCAGTGCCTTGGCGATATCGAGCGCGGTTATACCGGTGCGCTGCTTGAGCGCGCTCAAGTCCATCACAAACTCATGCATGCACGGCGAATCGTATACAAGCGAAGAGTATTTTTGCAGAGTCTGCAGCATATAGTTTGCGTTCAGCACCGCGTGCTCACTGACGCGCCTAATCCCCTGCGCGCCCAGCGCGAGCAGATAGCACAACGCTTTCACGGCCACAAGAAAATTGCCGTAAAATGCTTTGACGCGGCCTATACTTTTGGGCCAGTCTTCGGTCAGCTTGTACACGCCGTTTTCCTCTTCGATCACCGGAACCGGCAGGTACTTTTCGAGAAAAGATTTGCAGCCGACCGGGCCGCTTCCGGGGCCGCCGCCGCCGTGCGGCGTGCTCAGCGTTTTATGCAGGTTCCAGTGCACCACATCAAAGCCCATGTCTCCCGGCCTTGCGGTGCCGATAATCGCGTTCATGTTCGCGCCGTCGTAATAGAGCAGCCCGCCCTTCGCGTGCACAATATCTGATATCTGCAAAATGCTCTTTTCAAACTTTCCGAGCGTATTCGGGTTGGTCAGCATCAGCGCCGCGACTGTCTCATCCATCACGCTCTGCAGCGCGGCCACATCGATATAGCCGTCCGCGTCGGACGGCACATTCACCACATCAAAACCGCACAACGCCGCGCTCGCGGGATTCGTGCCGTGTGCCGAATCGGGCACGATCACCTTTGTACGACTTGTATCGCCGCGGTCCATATGGTAAGCGCGAATCAGCTGCAGGCCCGTCCACTCGCCGTGGGCACCCGCCGCGGGCTGCATTGTTGTCGCATCCATCCCCGCAATTTCGCTGAGCATCTGCTGCATGCGAAAAAGCACTTCAAGACACCCCTGAGCCGTTTCCGCCGGCTGCAGCGGGTGAATGTCCGCGAACGCCCGCCATGCCGCCACCGCTTCATTCACCTTGGGGTTGTATTTCATCGTGCACGAACCGAGCGGATAAAACCCGTCATCCACACCAAAGGCGCGCTTGGAGAGCGCCGTATAGTGGCGCACCGCGTCCACCTCGCTGAGCTCAGGCAAACGGGCGAGCTCATCTCTTTGCAGGTCAGATGCCGGCGCAAAAAGACCGACCAGCTCGTTCTCAGGCAGCTGCACCGCGCGTCGTCCGCCCTTGCTCTTCTCAAACACAAGCTTCATCTCGTGCGTCATGCGGTCACCTCTTTCATGACGCGGATTAGCCTATCGATCCGGGCTTTTCCGGTCAGCTCGGTTGCGCACCAAAGCACCGTGCCATCGCCAAGCGGCAAGCCGCCGAGTATGCTTTCTTTATCAAGCAATGATTGAATCCGGCTGTAATCGTCGGGACAATCCGTCACAAACTCATGGAAAAACTCTTTGCCGTTGACGCGTTTATACCCAATATCTCCCAAACACTTTTGTAAATAATGCGCGTTCGCAAAGCACTGCTGTGCCGTCTCTTTCAAGCCTTGCGGCCCCATCAGGCTCATATAAATCGCGCTGCGCAGCGCGCACCAAGCCTGATTCGAGCAGATGTTGCTGCCCGCTTTTTCGCGGCGGATATGCTGCTCGCGCGCCTGCAGCGTCAGCACAAACGCACGCCGCCCCTGCGCGTCCTGCGTCTGCCCGGCAATGCGGCCCGGCAGCTTTCTCGTCAGCTTTTCGCGGCACGCCATAAACCCAAGGTACGGCCCGCCGAACGCCAGCGGAATCCCGAGAGGCTGGCCTTCGCCCACAGTAATGTCGGCACCGAGGCTTCCCGGGCTTTTGAGCAGCATGCAGGCTATCGGATTCGCCGATACAATCAGCTTTGCGCCTGCCTGATGGGCTCTCTCCGCAATGGATTCGACATCCTCGATGATCCCGTGAAAATTCGGCGACGCCACAAGAACCGCCGCCGTCCGGTCATCAAGCTTGGCAGCCAGGTCATCCAAATCAGCCGCGCCGTCCAACGTTTTGACGGCCGCGGTCTCCATTCCGGCCGGTATCAAATATGTTTGTATGGTCTGCATGGTTTGCGGTGATACGCTGCCGCAAATGAGCACCCTGCTGCGGTTTCTCTCGCGCGTCATCAGGCAGGCTTCGGCGGCAGCCGTCGCGCCGTCGTAAACGGACGCGTTGGCGGCGTCCATGCCCGTCAGCTCGCAGA
>JAEZNC010000106.1 GCA_023441905.1 Bacillota bacterium
AGCATGTCAGTCAGAGGTTTCAAGTTCGAAAGTATTTGGTCAGACATAGATGAAAATGTTTAAGACAAAGCGATAAGGGGGAATGCGTTGTGAGTCAGGTAGGAAAAAGTGTCACACGAGTGGATGCACTCGATAAAGCGACCGGCCGCGCCAAGTACACCGACGACCTGTGCGACAAGAGCGCGCTGATTACGGTTGTCGTCCGGTCAACCATTGCACACGGTTATGTCAAGTCCATCGACGTGTCCGAAGCGGAAAAGGTGCCCGGCGTCGTGAAGATTTTCACGTGTTTTGACGTGCCGGATATCCAGTTCCCCACGGCGGGGCATCCGTGGTCCACCGATCCCGGGCATCAGGACGTGGCCGATAGGCTGCTTCTCAACCGCCACGTGCGCTATTACGGCGACGATGTGGCTGCGGTGGTGGCCGAGAACGAGGTGGCCGCAGCGCAGGCAGCCCGTGCCGTGAAGATAGAATACGAGGAACTGCCCTTCGTGCTTGATCCGCAGGAGGCGATGAAGGAGACTGCGCCGCAGCTGCACGACGAATTCCCGGGCAATGTGCTCAAACACACGGCCATCAATATCGGCAGCTATGACGAAGCCATCAAGGAGCCCGGGCTCATCTGTGTGGACAAATGGTACGACACACAGGTGGTTCAGCACTGTCATATCGAAAATTTTATTGCGTATGCTTACGGCGAGGGCGACAGAATTGTCGTTGTGGCTTCCACGCAGATACCGCACATCGTGCGCCGCACGGTGGGGCAGGCGCTCGGCATCCCATGGGGCAAGGTTCGCATCGTCAAGCCCTACATCGGCGGGGGGTTTGGGAACAAGCAGGATACGCTGTATGAACCGCTCGTGGCGTATATTTCGCAGCAGCTGGGTGGACGGCTCGTGAAGATCGATGTGCCGCGCGAGGACACGTTCGTCAGCAACCGCACGCGCCACGCCATCCGCTCGCACATTGTGTCGTGGGTGCGGCCGGACGGCACGTATGTCGCGCGCAAGCTCGAGGCTTTTTCTGATCAGGGCGCTTACGCGTCACACGGGCATGCGATTGTGGCCAAGGGTATGGGCGCGTTTCCGCAGATGTATCCCTGTCCCAACGTGCAGTGCGACGCTTATACGGTCTATACAAATAAATCCGTTGCCGGGGCGATGCGCGGCTACGGCATACCGCAGGCCATGTTCGCCGTGGAAAGCCACACGGACGATGTGTGCAAGGTGCTCGGGATGGACCCTGAGGTTTTCCGGCGCAAAAATCTGATGCCGCAGGGATACAAGGATAACTTCTCGAAGAACGAAAATTACTATGATACTTATAACCAATGCCTCGATAAGGCGATGGCTTACATGGATTATCATAATAAGATAGAAGAATACAAGAACCAGGCCGGCCCTATACGCCGCGGCCTCGGCATATCCTGCTTTTGGTACAACACGGCAGTTTGGCCTATCGCGCTCGAGCATTCGTCCTGCCGCATGGTGATGAACGAGGACGGATCGATACAGCTTCAGGTGGGTGAAACGGAGATCGGTCAGGGCGCCGATACGGTGTTTGCCCAAATGGCGGCGGATGTAGTGGGGCTCAAGGATTATAGCGATGTTCACGTCGTATCCTGCCAGGACACGGACGTTTCCCCGTATGGTCTCGGGGCATATGCCTCGCGCCAAACTTATGTATGCAGTTTCTCGATTACTCAGACAGGCCGGATACTTAAAGAAAAGATAATAAAGCATGCGAGCGAGCTGACCCGCATGACGGAATCGAATCTGGATATCATCGACAGCAATATCGTCCGAAAAACGGACGGGCGGGTGCTCATGTCGCTGGCGGAACTCGCGACAGAGGTGATCTACAGTATGAAGAAAAGCGATCATATCACCGCCGAGTCCAGCTACCATATCACCAACAACGCGTATTCCTTCGGCTGCTGCATCGCCGAGGTGGAGGTGGATATCCCGCTTTGCAAGGCGACGCTCAAGAAAATCGTCAACGTGCACGACTGCGGGACGCTGATCAACCCGGCATTGGCCGAGGCGCAGGTGCACGGCGGCATGTCGATGGGTATCGGCTACGGTCTCTCCGAACAGCTGCTGTTCGACCCCAAAACCGGCAAGCCGCTCAACAACAACCTGCTGGACTATAAGCTGTCCACAATGCTCGATCACCCGCATTTGGAGGCGCAGTTCGTGGAAAACCCGGAACCCACCAGTCCGTTTGGCACCAAGGCGCTGGGCGAGCCGCCGGCCACACCCGTTGCGCCCGCGATACGCAACGCGATACTGAACGCCACCGGCGTTGCGGTTGACAAGCTGCCGCTGAACCCGCACATCCTGTTCCAGCGGTTCACCGAGGAAGGCCTCATTGAGGATCCCTCAAAAGAGGAGGTATAAACGCTTATGTTTGATATGAAAGAATTGTACGAGGCGCAGAGTGTGGCGGATGCCGTGCGTCTGCGCGTGGAGCACCCGGACGCCCATGTGATTGCGGGCGGTTCCGATGTGCTGATACAGATGCGCGAAGGCAAACGCGCGGGCGTTGAGCTGATCTCCATCTTTATGATTGACGAGCTGCGCGGCGTTTCCCTCGATGAGGACGATGCAATTCGCATCGGTTCGCTCACCAGCTTTTCGCATATCACCAAAGACCCGATCATACAGAAATACATCAATGTGCTGGGTGAAGCGGTGGATCAGGTGGGCGGCCCGCAGATTCGCAACATCGCGACCATTGGCGGCAACACCTGCAACGGTGTGACATCGGCAGACTCCGCGTCCACGCTGCACGCGTGGGAAGCTATCGTCGAACTGACCGGGCCAGAAGGCATTCGGAGTATTCCCATCAAGGAGTTTTACATCAAGGCGGGCACGGTAGACATCCGCCCGGGCGAAATACAAACCGCGCTCATCATACCGAAAGAAAGCTATATGGATACGTGCGGCAGTTATAACAAGTACGCCATGAGAAACGCAATGGACATCGCGACACTGGGGTGCTCCGTCAATGTCCGGTTGTCGCTCGACAAGAAAACGTTCGAGCGTGTGCGTATCGCCTACGGTGTGGCAGGGCCTGTGCCCATGCGCGCGCCGTCTGCGGAGGCGGCGGCGAACGGACAGCCGGTTTCTGAGGCAACACTAAAAGCTTTTGGCAAAGCGGTAT
Source organism: Bacillota bacterium (assembly GCA_023441905.1). GTDB lineage: Bacteria > Bacillota > Clostridia > Christensenellales > SZUA-584 > SZUA-584. Next base: position 3,169 of record JAEZNC010000106.1, read on the forward strand.
TGAACGACATAAACCCGCGCGACTCGTGGCGCGCATCCAAGGCACTGCGCCAGCAGATTGCCGTGGAGCTGGCGAAACGCGCGCTCGTCGAATCGGTAAAACGCTGCGGAGGTGAGATCTTATGAAAGACCAGTTCCGGATGATAGAATTCAATCTCAACGGCAAGGATGTGGCCGTCATGGCGGACGCCCGCGCGTCACTCACGGATTTGCTGCGCAACGATTTTCGCATGACATCTGTCAAAAAGGGCTGCGAAGTGGGTGAGTGCGGCGCGTGCAACGTGATCATCGACGGCGAGTGCTACAACTCATGCATCTATCTTGCGGTATGGGTGCGCGGCAAAAAGATACGCACGCTCGAAAGTCTGCTCGGCCCGAACGGCGAGCTTTCTGACATCCAGCAGGCGTTTATCGAAGAATCTGCCGTGCAGTGCGGCTTTTGCACGCCCGGCTTCATTATGTCTGCCATCGAGATTCTCGAAAGCGGCAAAGAGTACACCGACGACGAGCTGCGCAAGCTGATGAGCGGGCATCTGTGCCGCTGCACCGGCTATGAAAACATATTGCGTGCCGTGAAGAAAACGATGTACAAACGCCTTGGCAAGGAAATGCCGGCTGAATAGTATCGGTTTTCTTAAAACGATGATCCGCGTCCGGCTGGCCGGGCGCGGTCACAGAAAACGGCGGAAGGTGATTATAAAGTGTCAACAGACAATTTGCTTATTCTTAAAGGGAATATTATATATACACAATCCCAACAGGAGCCGACGACTGTGGAGAACGGCTATATCGTCAGCGAAAACGGCATCACGACGGGCGTGTTTACTCAACTGCCTGAAAGGTATAGGAATGCCGATGTGACGGATTGCGGTAACAGCGTGATAGTGCCGGGGCTGGTGGATTTGCACGTGCACGCGCCGCAGTTTGCCGTGCGCGGCATGGGCATGGATTTAGAGCTCATCCCATGGCTTGACAAATACGCGTTTCCGGAAGAGGCGAAGTATGCCGATTCCGAATACGCGGCAGCGGCTTACGGTGCTTTTTGTGCTGCCTTAAAATCCGGTGTCACCACGCGCGCGGCCGTCTACGCGACGGTGCATGCCGCCGCGACGGATATGCTGATGCGGATGCTCGAAGATTCGGGCCTTGCCACATATGTCGGCAAGGTCAACATGGACCGCAACTGCGCCGCCGCGCTAGCAGAGACGACTCAATCGTCTGTCGATGATACTGAAGAGTGGATTCGACATTCTCAGCGTGAGTACAAGAATACTAAGCCTGTCATCACGCCCCGTTTTGTGCCCACCTGCACGCCGGAATTGATGGCACAGCTGGGTGAGCTGGCTGAGCGCTTTTCAGTGCCGGTTCAGTCGCACCTGTCAGAAAATCTGTATGAAATCAGCTGGGTGAAGATGCTTCATCCGGAGGATGAAACGTACGCTCACGTGTACCGGCGCTACGGCTTGTTCGGGCAGCTGCCCACCATTATGGCGCACTGCGTGCACCTGTCAGCCAGCGAGATGGACTTTATCCGCGACAGCGGGGTGACTGTGGCGCATTGCCCGCAGTCCAACATCAATCTGTGCAGCGGTATCGCGCCCGTTCGTCGTATGCTCAAGAAGGGGCTGCATGTCGGATTGGGCACCGATGTCGCGGGCGGGTTTTCGATCTCCATGTTCCGTGCGCTATCGGATGCGATACAGGCGTCCAAGCTGTATTCGGTATTCGTCGATAAGAATGCCGCGCCGCTGTCACTGTCGGAAGCGTTCTACATGGCCACCAAGGGCGGCGGAAGTTTCTTCGGAAAAGTGGGCAGCTTTGAGCCGGGTTATGAGCTGGATGCCGTGGTGATTGACGACAGCGGCATCAATGGTCTTAATCCGCTCACATTAGAGCAGCGTCTGGAGAGGATTGTGCATCTTTCTGCAAACCAAGATATCGTGAGAAAATATGTGAAGGGAAAGCTGATTCAATAAGAAGAACAAGGGTCACCTTAGCTTCGTATTTTTTAGCGCATCGTCCATGCCGCCCTCTTACGGGATGCCCCGAATGATCGGCAGAGAGATATTTCAGCATGCCATCGGTTGTTATCGACTGGATTATGTAACTCTCACTCTCAAACGACTAATTGCAATGCAATTTGTATCCGTCCTTAATCGGGCGGATTTTTATTTGCGGCAAAACATAGTATGGATACCCTGTTGTAAGGGACTCAATAGTTTTCAGAATAGGGTGCAGAGGTTGGGCGCGCGTCTTAATTCTGACTGTCAGATAAGCTTTATTAGTAGGATGGATTGGTATTAGAAAAAAACCTATGTGACTGACGATAACGCGCATGGATGAAAACAGCTTCGCGTAACGTTGCCATGGCAACGTATTTTTGTTCGTTTTCGTGCTAAGATATCAGGAAAGACATGTGACATTTATGGGCAATGCTTTAAACAAGTGCAGATTGTTAATGATTTGAGGACAAGGCTGAGTTTCGCAACGACGCAACGTGCAAATTATTATGACGGTAGGGTGAGACGACATGAAACAGATCAAAACGACAGATGCTGTGGGGCATGTGTTGTGCCATGATATGACGCGTATCATTAAGGATGTCAGCAAAGATGCCGCTTTTCGAAAAGGGCATATTGTGACGGAAGCGGATATCCCCGTGCTGCTTTCCATGGGTAAAGAAAACCTTTTTGTGTGGGAGAAAACCGACGATATGCTGCACGAAGACGAGGCAGCAGCCATTCTGCGCAAAATTTGCATTAACGATAATATGACCGCCTCCGAGCCAAAGGAAGGCAAGATAGATTTAATCAGTGAGATTGACGGCTTGTTTTTGGTGGATGTGGAGCGGCTGAATCGCATCAACGCGCTCGGTGAAATGATCATTGCGACGCGGCACACCAATACGCCCGTCAAGAAAGGCGACAAGCTCGCGGGTACACGTGTTATCCCGCTGCTGATCGACAAAGAGAAGATGGACAGCGCGCTGGCTGCGGCGGGGGAGACACCTCTGCTTCAGGTGAAGCCATTTAAACATAAAAAAGCATCCATTGTGGTGACGGGCAGTGAGGTTTATCACGGGCGCATCAACGATGCGTTCGGGCCCGTCATCGCAGAGAAGCTGTCCGAGTATGACGTGGATATCCTCAATAAAACAATCGTGGATGACGATACGGCAAAAATAACGGAAAAGATTTTTGAGGCCATCCGCGGCGGTGCCGACCTGATTATCTGCACAGGCGGCATGAGCGTAGACCCGGACGATACGACGCCGACCGCAATCAAAAATACATCGGCTCGTATGGTGACATACGGTGCGCCGGTGCTGCCCGGTGCTATGTTTCTGCTGGCTTACTACGAAACGAATGGACAAAGCATACCGATACTCGGCCTGCCCGGCTGCGTGATGTATGCCAAACGCACGATATTCGATATTGTGCTGCCGCGCGTCATGGCGGGAGACATATTGACGACAGAGGATTTTTCGGTGCTGGGGCACGGCGGACTATGTTTAAAATGCGACGTCTGTACGTTCCCAAACTGCGGTTTCGGCAAATAGGAGGATACGATGGATAACGCGTTGACGCACTTTGATAATTTGGGCAATGCGGCAATGGTAGATGTGTCTGAAAAGATAGATACACTGCGTACCGCAGTTGCCAGAGGCAGAATCCGAATGAGCCGTGATGCGTATAATGCGGTGAAGAGCGGTACAGTCGGCAAGGGCGATGTGCTCGGCGTTGCGCGGGTGGCGGGCATTATGGGCGCCAAACGGACGTCAGATCTGATTCCGCTGTGTCATCCTCTGATGCTCACCAAAGTCGGCATTGATTTTGCGCTTGATGATGAGGACTGCGCGGTCTCTGCGATTTGTACGGCCAAACTTACCGGTAAAACGGGTGTCGAAATGGAGGCGCTGACGGGCGTCAGCGTGGCGCTGCTGACCATCTACGACATGTGCAAGGCGTTGGATAAAAGCATGGAGATATCGGATATTCATCTGGTCAGTAAGAGCGGCGGTAAATCCGGGCGCTTTGAGAATAGGAAATAATTGATTGCGTTTCAATACGTAAGAAAGTTTATTATGAAGAAGAACCTAGTTATTGTTTTGGCCCTGTGCATGATGCTGTCGCTGCCCGGCTGCGGCGTGCCTATGGCAGAATCAGACGCACCGACGGAAACAGCCGCATCACAAGCATCTGTATCGGCGACATCGGAAGCAACGAACACGCCAGAAGCCACGCAACCGCCGGTTGAGCTGACCGTTGCAGCGGCAACAAGCTTAATCGATGTGATGACGGAAATCACACAAAGTTATAAAACCAAAGCGCCCAATGTGACATTGACGCTGACATACGGTGCCTCCGGCGCTTTGCAGACTCAGATAGAGCAGGGAGCACCGGTGGATATCTTCATATCGGCCGCCCAGAAACAGATGGACGCGCTCGAAGATCAGAATCTGCTGCTCGAGGGGTCGCGTATCAATCTGCTGGAGAACAAAGTCGTGCTGATCGTCCCGAAAGATTCCGCGCTCGGTCTCAAGAGCTTTGATGACCTTGCAAAAGACGATGTGAAGACCGTGGCAATGGGTGACCCGGCCAGCGTTCCCGCAGGACAATACGGCGAAGATCTGCTGACCAACCTTGGCATTAAAGGCGCGGTGGAAGCCAAGGCCAATTTGGGTACGGATGTGCGTCAGGTGCTGACATGGGTAGAAACAGGAGAAGTGGACGCGGGCATCGTATACGCCACGGATGCGGCCACCTCGGATAAAGTCACGGTGGTCTGCGAAGCACCGTCAGACAGCGTGAAGAGAATCATTTATCCTGTTGCGATACTCAAAGCATCAAAAGCTGCAGAGCAGGCTAAAAGCTTTAACGATTATTTAAAGACCGACGAATGCATCGCATTGTTTGAAAAATACGGCTTTATCATGGCGGAATAGTGGTATTAAGCAGCATGGATATATTTCCTCTTTGGCTGTCGCTCAAGGTTGCGCTGATCGCAACGGTATTCACATTTATACTCGGCATTTTCGCGGCCTGGCTGACGGTTAAACTACGCCGGGGCAAAGCCATCGTGGATGGTTTATTCACACTGCCGTTGGTGCTGCCGCCCACAATCGTCGGCTTCTTTTTGCTTATTATTTTCGGGAAAAACGGCTTTATCGGGCAAATACTCAACGAAATCGGCACACCCGTTGTTTTCACATGGGCCGGTGCCGTAATCGCCTCCACAGTGGTGGCGTTTCCGCTGATGTACCGCACCGCGCGCGGGGCCTTTGAGCAGCTGGATGAAAACCTGCTAAACGCAGGGCGTACGCTCGGCATGACGGAATGGAAGCTGTTTACAGCGGTCATGCTGCCAAATTCGATTCCAAGCATCATGGCAGGTGCTGTGCTCGCGTTTGCGCGGGCGCTCGGCGAGTTCGGCGCGACGATCATGCTGGCCGGCAATATCCCGGGCAAAACTCAGACAGTCTCTGTGGCAATCTATACGGCGGTACAGGCGGGGAACTGGGATATTGCGTACAAATGGATGTTCATTATCGTCGGTATCTCGTTTATCACAGTCATTTTAATGAATGTATGGACGAAGCATGCCGCGCGATTCAGAAAAGAAAGCAGGAAGCTATGGCGCTGAGTGTCCGCATCGAAAAGAAAATCGGCCTCTTTCACTTGAAGAGCGAATTTGAATCGGGCAGCGAAACGCTCGCGATTTTAGGCGCGTCGGGATGCGGCAAAAGTCTGACGCTCAAATGTATCGCGGGTATTGAGACGCCGGACAAAGGGCGCATTGTGCTGGATAACACGGTGCTGTTTGACAGCGAAAAGAAAATCAATGTGCCCGCAAGGCTCCGTAAAACGGGATATTTGTTTCAGGATTACGCGCTTTTCCCGAACATGACGGTGGAAAAAAACATCGCATGCGGCATCCCTGAAGGGCGCGATAAAGGAAAAGTCGTACGTGACAAGATCACCTCTATTTATCTTGAAGGTCTGGAAAAGCATTACCCGTCTCAGCTTTCAGGCGGCCAGCAGCAGCGCGTGGCGCTGGCGCGCATACTCGCAAGCGAGCCGCAGCTGCTGATGCTCGATGAGCCGTTCTCGGCCCTCGACAGCTTTTTAAAGTGGCAGCTCGAGCTGGAGCTCATCAAGGTGCGCGAGAGCTTTGCGGGAACGATATTATTCGTCTCTCACAACCGCGACGAGGTTTACCGACTTTGCGACCGCATTGCCGTGATGGATGACGGCGTGACGCAGGAGGTGCTGGCTAAAAGGGATCTGTACTCAAAGCCCCAAACGCTGTCCACAGCGCTGCTTTCGGGCTGTAAAAATATATCTAAGGCAAGAAAGCTGTCTGACCATACGCTGTTTGCCGAGGACTGGAATGTCGAGCTTTTGTCGGACAGGACTGTGCCGGATGGTTTGGCACATGTCGGTTTCCGCGCGCATTATTTTGAAGCGGTACAAAGCGCAGCGGATCAAAACGTGGTTTCGTGCAGCGTCACGCGCGTGATCGAGGATATGTTTTCAGTCATCGTGTTGGCGCGGATAGACGGCGCTGCCCACGATGTTTTATTGCGGTATGAGCTTGGCAAAGACAATTGGCGCTTGATGGAAGAGCCGAAACAACTGCTTCTTAAACTCCCGGCCGAACAACTGATACTGATGAGGTAGCCTATGCAGGACCGTTTTGGCAGAAAAATTGACTATATGCGTATCTCGGTAACAGACAGGTGCAATCTGCGCTGTGTTTACTGCATGCCAAAGCAGGGTGTGGAAAGCATTGCGCACGATGAGATATTGTCGTACGAAGAGATCGTCCGTGTGGTGCGTACGGCTGCGTCTCTCGGCATTGAGAAAATCAAGATCACGGGCGGTGAGCCGCTCGTGCGCAAAGGCGTGGCATCACTTGTCCGCATGGTCAAAGCGATACCCGGAATTCGGGCGGTCACGATGACGACAAACGGCGTGCTGTTTGCGCAATACGGAGAGGAACTGGCTGGTGCCGGTCTGGACGGTGTGAATTTCAGCCTTGATTCGCTTGACAAACAAATGTTTGAATCGCTGACCCGTTTTGATGCGCTGGAAAGCGTGACGGAGGGGATTCGATTGGCACTGCGGCTCGGGCTGAAGACGAAGCTCAATTGTGTACCGATGCAAACACAACAAAGCAGCGATCGGCTTAATATCGCGGCGCTTGCGAGAGATAACCCGCTTGATGTGAGATTCATAGAAATGATGCCGATCGGCCTGGGTCGTGATTTTGAAACGGTGATCAATGATGATATCATGCAGGAGCTCGCAAACGCGTTTGGTCAGCCGATCCGCTCGAATGTCATCCATGGCAGCGGACCCGCTGTATATTATGATTTTCCAGGGTTCCGGGGCAGTATCGGCTTCATCAGTGCCCTGTCGCATTCGTTCTGCAGCAGCTGCAACAGAATACGGCTCACTGCGGACGGCGAACTCAAGCCATGCCTGTGCTATCAAGACGGACTGGCGTTAAAGCCGCTTTTAAGGAGCGGCATGTCCGATGATCAATTGACAGGTGTGATGGCCGATGTGATTGCAGGCAAGCCAAAACAGCATGTGCTTGGCGAAGCGGCAAGCGGTGAGCAAGAAACAAGAAAGATGGTACAGATCGGTGGCTGATATAGGCAAAATCATGGCCGTGTGCATCAGTGAACAGCGCGGCACAAAAAAGATCAATATCTCGTCAGGCGAGTTTGTAGAGAACTTTGGCATAAAAAACGACGCGCACGCGGGCGACTGGCACAGGCAGGTCAGCCTCCTGTGTAATGACCGCGTGCAGGAGTTTCGCAGCCGGGATGCCAATGTGGACGACGGCGCATTCGGAGAAAACCTGCTCGTTTCTGATATCGATTTCAAATCGCTGCCGTTGGGCACCCGCCTCAAATGCAAGGATGTGGTGCTGGAGATCACGCAGATTGGCAAGCAGTGCCACTCTCACTGCGAGATATATCATCAGGTGGGCGATTGCATCATGCCGCGTGAAGGCGTTTTTGCGAAGGTATTAACCGGCGGCATCATCAAGGTGGGGGATGAGCTTTATGTTGAGTAAAGGATATCGTGCGGCGGTCATTACCGCGAGCGACAAAGGCTGCGCGGGGCAGCGCGAAGACCTCAGCGGCAGATATTTGACGGATAGCCTTGAAAGTCTGGGCTGGCAGGTCGTCAGCTATAGCATGCTGCCTGACGATAAAGAATCCATTTCTGCAGAATTGATAAGGCTCGCAGACGGCGGTTTGTGCGATCTGATACTGACAACTGGGGGAACGGGCCTCTCGCCGCGCGATGTGACGCCTGAGGCGACGCTGGCTGTTGCGGACAGGCTTGTGCCGGGCATCAGCGAGGCGATGCGCGCTTTCAGCATGACAGTCACGCACAGAGCGATGCTGAGCAGAGGCGTGTCGGTCATATGCGGCAAAACGCTGATAATCAACATGCCGGGCAGTAAAAAGGCCGTGCAGGAGTGCTTTGACGTGATTTCCGGCGTGCTCGCGCACGCGGTTGAGACGCTGCGCGGGGAATCGGGAGACTGCGCGCGCTAGGCGTTCTCGTGGCCGGTAAAGCCGGTTAGCAGCTTAAATTTATTCTTATAAAATTCTATCAAGCCCTCGTTTTGCATACGGCTCAGTTCACGTGAAAGCGCGCTGCGGTCCACACAGAGGTAAGAAGCGAATTCTTCGCGATTGAACGGAAGCTGAATCTCGTTCGATTTCTTACGGCGGGCCTGCAGCGATAGATAGAGCATTATTCTGTCCCTCAGGCTTTTTTTTGAGAGGATATCAATTTTATAAAGCTGGCGCATATTTGCATTGGCCACAAGCTCCAATATGTTTTTGAGTATCAGGCAGCGGGCTCTGTCGGGTATCGTGCCGGGCTTGCTGATGAGATGGTAAGGAAACGTGATGACCTCGGATTCGGTATCGCTTGTGATCACCAGCGGGCTGACCTGTGAAGGCGTACAGGCGACTTCAATACCGTAAAGCTTATTGGCCTTTACCTTGCGTATCAAATTCGGATGGCCGTAGATGTCTTCTTTAAAAATGCTGAGTTCACCTTCGCTCACAGCCCCGATATAATCAATTTTCTCATCCATGTTGATGAGTATTGCGCCCTTTTTAAAACGTTTGACTTGCACATGAAGAAGAGGAAGAAGCGTTTTTGCATCCTCAATCATCATCCCATCAAACAACTTTGTTTTTTGCAGACAACTTAAAACCGAATCCATATCACTAATCCGCATGATTTTTATAATAGTATAACATGGAAAAGCGTCTTTGTATTCCGCAATGTAAAAATTCTGGAACAAGACTCAAGATGCCGGGAAAAGATTAAGAAAATACAGCTTATGCAGCGGAAAAGTGCTCGCTCGATCATCTGTGAAATCAAAACCACCGGCTTAAACTGGTGGTATGCACCAGTCCTAAAAGGGCATATTACTGGCTACGTCTCAAGACGTACAGAAAAATCCACCAGTTGCATTACTTGCTCTACGACTGTTAAAGCAGATTCCTCACAATTAGTACTGCTCTTGACGGTTACCTTTTTGTCATTCGCTCCGCTTACTGCTGTAGCTGAAGCATTTTTTCTCACACCCGCATAGCTGGTGGATTATTACGCTAAAGCACATTAAAAAAGACCGGCTCTCTGGCCGATCTTTCGACGTTACTCTTTTTCAAAATGCTGATTCGCTCCGGGAGTCGGAGGAAATGAATCGCCCTTGTCAAGCGTGACACCCCGCCTGATGACTTGACCGTTTTGACTGACGATCCTATAGTCTCCGCTCTGCGGCGCTTTTTGTCCCGATTTAAACTGTTGCATCATACTCCACCTTTCATAATTTCTTCTTTGAATATTTTTTGCGTTGTACCGCAAAATATGTGATATTTTTTATTGTTATTTTTCTGTGCGTATGTTAAAATACATTTCGCGTGACGCTTTGGAACTAATATTTAAAGGGTTAAACGTCAAAAAAAATTTATTAATGCATTTGGAGAGATGGCTGAGCTGGTCTAAGGCGCACGACTGGAAATCGCGTGACTGCGATTGGAAATCGTGCATACAACTGAATAAATATGGCATGGAGAGTTGGCTGAGTGGTCGAAGGCGCATGACTGGAAATCATGTTTACGGGTAACCGTAACTAGGGTTCAAATCCCTAACTCTCCGCCAAAGAGTCCCGAAAGGCTTGATTTTATCAGGTTTTTCGGGATTTCTGCATTCTAAGGGCAACTGTATAGCAGGATGTTTTACTTCACCGAATGGCCTGATTTAATGAAAATGTTACCCTTGTTACCCCGATTTTGAGGGCAAACCTAATGAATAGTAAAATGTATAAACTAAGCGACCTTGAGAAATTGTTACCCCTTTTGTTACCCACCCCTGCAAGGGATGATAAGCCACGATAAAAGAAAAAGCGGAACGATATGCCAAGTAGACGATTATGGAAAGGAGTATGAAGATGAACTTTCAAATGCTCGACTTGTTGGACAAAGCAATCGACCAGGACACTGAATACGACCAAGCTATGCTGACGAAAGAAGGAGTGCTGACTTCTGAAAATCAAATTGATAAGAACAAACTCAATCTAATGTCCGGGGCGTATGCCTCCAATCTGCTGGATGCTATTGTAGAAGCCGATATGAACCCGCAGGAAGTAATAGAATATATGGGAAACCTCTATCAACAAAATCAATACATGGGTGTCTATTATTTTCTGCTGTATCTTTTCGCAGCTTTGGAGATGGATATCCCTTATCTTTACATGCAGCTACCACGCCATCCAGAAGCCTTACAGTATTATATTGGCGAACTGATAGCCGATATTAAAGACTGTGCTTTAGATCAAGAGGAATAACCGGTACCACCAGCAGAATAGAACGTCAAAAACTGAAAGGTAGGTATTAGAGTGCGCTAATACGCCTCTTTCATCTATGACATTGTTCAGAAGCCGTTTGCTTTATAAACGTATAGAGCAAGCGGCTTTTTTATATGAAAGGAGGAAACAGAATGTCAAAAGTAATCGCCCTCGCCAACCAGAAAGGTGGCGTGGGTAAAACGACAACGGCGGTCAACTTGGGCATCGGCCTTGCGGCTCAGGGCAATACGGTGCTATTGATTGACGCAGACGCCCAGGGAAACCTGACAGATTCGTTGGGTTTTAAGGAACCGGATAATCTGCCGGTTTCGTTGGCAACCATCCTAACGAAAACTATGCTGGAAGAACCGTATGGGCCTGACGAGGGCATTTTACATCATGCGGAGGGCGTATCCCTCATGCCGGGCAACATCGAATTGTCTGCGATAGAGGTGTCGCTTGTCAACACAATGAGCCGGGAAACGATTTTGCGCAGTTACATCAATGCCGTTAAAGACAGATACGACTATGTGCTGATCGACTGTATGCCCTCGCTGGGCATGATGACGATTAACGCATTGGCGGCGGCGGACAGCGTGATTATCCCTGTTCAATCCCACTACCTGCCCGCCAAAGGGATGACACAACTTTTGCAGACAATCGCCCGCGTAAGAAGAAATATCAATCCGAAGCTGACCATCGACGGTGTTCTTTTAACGATGGTGGACAACAGGACGAATTTTGCGAAGGACATTTCCTTTATCCTGCGGAGAGACTACGGCGACAAACTGCGCGTTTTCAACGCGGAAATCCCTTTGTCTATAAGGGCAGCCGAAACAAGCGCGCAGGGTAAAAGTATTTATGCCCACGACCCCAATGGTATCGTAGCAAAAGCCTATCAAGCCTTTACAAAGGAGGTGCAGGACATTGGCAGCGAAAAGCAGCGCAAGAGACAGCATCAAGTTGACCTCAGTAGATGATCTGTTTTCCACGGAAGAAAGCCGTGCTGAAGAAAAAGGCGAAAAAATTATTATTGTACCGGCTGAAGATGTCCACCCATATGTAAGACAGCCCTATCAAACGACACGGCTTACGCAAGACCTTGTTAGGTTAATGGATAGCATTGGCCGTCACGGAATTGAAACGCCGCTAATTGCAAGACCGCGAGCAGAGGGCGGATATGAGATTATATCCGGGCATCGCCGCAACTATTGTGCAGAAATGCACAATATTCCTGATAGGCCGTTGATTGTCCGCAACTATACGGATGATGAGGCAGATATTCTTGTAGCTGACCTAAATATTGTCCGTGAAGAAAACCTCCCGTCTGAACTCGCAAGAGCGTATAAGCTGCGATATGATGCCATGAAAAGGCAAGGGAAAAGAACAGATTTAACTTCTGGGCAATTTGAACAGAAGTTACAAACACAAAATTCACGGCGCGAATTGGCCGATACAGTGGGTAAAACCGAGGATGAAGTACGAAGGATACTCTGTTTGAATGAACTTATCCCCGAAATCCTACAAATGGTGGACGAGAATAAAATCGCGTTGCGCCCTGCGTCTGAAATCTCTTACCTTCCGAAAGAACAACAGCAAAACTTGTTTAGCATTATGGGATGTGGAGATTCTACTCCGTCACTGCCGCAGGCAATCAAGATGAAGCAATTTTCACAGGATGGGCGGCTGAACGAAGATGTTATTCTCTCTATACTCGCTGAGGAAAAACCAAATCAAAAAGAAAAGCTCACCATCAAAACGGATCGTGTTGACCGCTTCTTTCCCAAAGACTATTCCATAAAGCAAAAGGAGGATTTGATCGTCCGGTTGCTTGAAAGCTGGTATAAGAAACGGCAGCAGGAGCCGGAACGATGAAAAGGCGTATGGAAGCGGCACGATACAACGGCATTTGCTACAAAAAAAGCGATGCCGTTTTTTTATGCCCTGGGAATGGGGTGTCTCCATGAATTTCACAGAAGGAAAGCTCCTGCAATACGAACGCATGATGCGGGAAAAGCCGGGTTTCGACCGCCGCCCTGTCAAGACGATGAAAGAGCGGGACTGCAAGCACTGCCTGTATTACGACGAACAGCGCCATAAGTGCGGCGTGGAAAAGTGCATCGTATTCAACGACTAACCTGAAACACTTTACGCCAGGGGGGAAATCCGTCTATTTGAAAAACGTGCAAAATGGCCGCTTTCGCCGTCCCCCTCTCCGCACCTCTCCCCCAAAAAACTACCAGCCGAAAAAAAGAAAGCTATATGCCTTTCGGCAGGTAAAACCAAAAATCTTAGGAGGTAAATGAAATTATGAAGCTACTCAAAAACCGATTCGTCATTGGAGCCTTGTGCATCATCGCGGCGCTGCTGTTGAGCTTCCTTGCTTTACCGGCGTTACAGGGCGGCAACCAAAACGCGTATGTCAACGCCGTTCGCATGAAGCAGCCCGTACAGGCCGGAACCCAGCTCACCGCTGAAATGCTGGAAACGGTAAGCGTGCCGGAAAAGCTCGTGGAAGGCGGCGTCCGGGATATCCCATCGGCTGCCGGCAAGTACGCGGCCAATGACCTTTATGCCGGGGATTATCTGACTGCCGCCAAGCTCTCGGCCACGCTCGCAGAGCAGGATTCTTTTTCGGCTGGTACACCAAAGGGAAAGATGGTGGTGTCGATCACGCTGCCGTCTTTGGCCTCCGGCGTTTCCGGCAGGTTGAAACCCGGCGACATCGTGACGGTCATGGCGCTGCCCAAAGGCTCGGTCAACCAATCGCTGGGTGTGGAGCCTGAAACGGACGGCGATGATCTGTCCGGCGCTGTCATCTATCCCGAATTGCAGTATATCGAGGTATGCATGGTGACGGCAAGCGATGGATCGGATGCCAGCGTCGCGGCCCGGCCTGACAAGGATGCAAAGAACAGCCTGCCCATGACAATATCCTTCTACGCCACCGAGGAACAGGCTTTGAGATTGGCGGAGATTGAAAACCAGAGCATCATCCACCTTGCCTTTGTCGCCCGTGGAGAGGCAGCCTCGGAATTCCTGTCCGAAAGAGTGCTGTCCGAAGGTGTGACTGTGGGAACGGAGGTGGAATAACATGATCATCGCAATCTGGGGCCGTGATGGGATCGGCAAGAGTGCGCTCTGCGACACATTGGGCGCTCTGCTTGCAAAGCAAGGCGTTACGGCAATCCTTGATACCGACCTTACGCAGCCTACGCTGCCTGCTCGTTTGGGCGGCAAGAAGCTCGACGCGGATGCGTCGCTTGGCAAGGCCATAGGCATGAGCGCAATGGACGCAGCGCCATATCTGCACCAGCATCCGAAGCTCAAGAACCTGTTTTATGCCGGACTGACCGACCGTGATGAATACCTCTCGTATGAGTTCGGCCTGGAGGTTGATGAGGCTGCGCAGATTTTTGTGGAACGGTGCGAAGAATTGGCCGATACGGTCATCATTGATCTGTCAGGGCAACGCTGCGACCCTTTTCTGCCCGGTGCGCTCATCTATGCGGATAAAATAATAACCCTGTTCACGCCCGACGTTCAAGGCGTCTGTTGGTTCAACGGCATAAAGCATCTCTTAACCACCATGAACGCGCAGGGGCGCGTGCTGCCGGTTGCGGCAATGGCAGACCAACAGCAGCTTTCCGCCATCGAGAAGGCAATGGACGCGCGGTTCACCGCGGTGCTGCCCTATGTCCGGGAATTCAGGCAAATCCACGACACAGGTGCTTTCCCCACGGAAGGCGCGACGCCCGGCGCTGTGCGGTATCTGCGGGAGGCAAAAAAACTTTGCGGGCTGTTAAAGGGGGTTGATGAACAATGAGCCGAACATTCCGGGAACTGGCTTACGAAAGGCAAAACACCGCTCCGCAGATCAAAGACGCATATGAAGCCATGTTGGAGCAGGTTCGCGTATCCATCTCTCAGAACCACGCGGAAACACTCGCACAAAGCATTACGGAAAAGGACGCCTCGGATTCAGTAAGACGGCTCATCGGTGAGTACATCACCGAACACCATCTGCATATAGACGGCCTTTCCATGCACCAATTATCCGACAGGTTGTACGGCGATATGGCTGGCCTCGGATTCCTCGACCGGTACATTTCCGATCCCGACATCGAGGAAATCAACGGCAACTCCTGGCGTGATATCGAAATAGTCACTCGCACTGGTTGGCGGAAGATACCCGAACGCTTCCTCTCGCCCAGGCACGCCGAGGACACCCTGCGCAAGATGGTACGGCTTGGCGGCCTGATATTGGACGCGACCAACCCGATTGTGGACAGCTACATCACGGAAGGCATCCGTGTGTCGGCTATGATCCCGCCCGTCGCTGACAGGCGCAGCGGTGTGGTGTTCAGCCTGCGCCGCCAGCGCATGGCGCGGATCACGAAGGAACAGCTTGTCGAGTGGCACACAGCTACACCGGAAATGCTGGACTTCTTAGTATTGTGCATCAACCACGGCGTTTCAGTCGGGTTCGCGGGTAAAACGGGCAGCGGTAAAACGACGGACATCGCTTTCCTGCTGAACGCGGTAGATCGAAATAAGCGCATCTATACTATCGAGGAAACACGGGAGCTGGATTTGTTCAACGAGGATGGCGACGGGAAAGTGCAAAACCGCATTATCCACACCTGCACGCGCCCGTCCGAGATGGAAAACGCCAATATCGATATGCATGACCTGCTGCGTAAGGCCATGCGCTATTCCCCGGACATCATCGCCGTCGCGGAAATGCGCGGCGCGGAGGCAATGACCGCCCAGGAAGCAGCGCGCACAGGGCATACGGTCGTCACCAGTTTGCACGCATCGTCCGCCCGCAAAGCATACGGGCGCATGTTGAGCATGTGCCAGATGTCCAATACGCGCATCGCATCGGATATTCTGCTGGACTTCATCGTCGAAGCCTACCCGATCATGGTACACAAAAAGCAGCTCCCGGACGGCACGCGCCGCATCATGGAGATTGCCGAGGCTGTTGGAATACAAAACGGGACAGTGCAGACCAATACGCTCTATCGGTTCGACGGCGAAACGGGCAAATATATCCGGGCGCACGGCATATCAGACGCGCTTGCGGATATTCTGCGCGAGAATAGCGCGGACAAAGCGGCGATTGCCCGCTTCAGGGAGGTGAAAACATGACCGTACAGATACTATGTGCCCTGCTTATCATAGCGGGGCTGTTCCTGCTGTTCAGAATCCGCCCCTCGGATATGACGGGCAGGCTTTCAAAGCCATTCGCACAGTACAGAGAAAGAAAACAGCGTATACGCAGGATTACCGGAAAACCGAAAGGAAAGATGGCGGCGACGGTGGACAGCGCGAAGGAAATGCTTACGGCGGCGGGCATGGGCGAACAGGTCGATGCCTACAAGTGGGCGGCTGTCATACTGGCGGTTCTCGGTATGCTGTTCGGACTATCGTTGAACAATTTTCTTGCGGCGCTGGTGCTGGCGGCAGGGCTTGGTTGCGCGCCGCTGATCGTGATCCGCATCCGCACCGGCGACTATGTTCGGAATTTGAACGAGAAGCTGGAAAACGCAATGGGCGCGGTCACGAACGGCTATATCGCGTCGGGCGATATCATCGGCGCTGTGGAAAACAGTCTGCGCCTGTTGCCGTCTCCGCTGGACGGCGTATTCCGCCATTTTTTCAATGAAACGCAGTTGATCGACTCCGACATCGTGAAAGCCCTGCGCCGGATGCGCGAACGGATCAACAACCGGTACTGGCGGGATTGGTGCGACGTGCTGGTGCAATGCCAGCGCGATAAGCAGTTGCGGTATGCCTTACCCGGCATTGTGAGCAGACTTGGCGAAATGCGGCGTATCCAGATGGAAACCGACACGACGATCCGCAAGCAGATTGGCGATTATATCATCACGGTTATGCTTGTTTTGGGTGCTATTCCGATGATGGGCGCTATGATGCCCGATTGGTACATTATGCTTACCACATCGGTGGCAGGCAAAATTACGCTGGCCGTTGTGCTGGCCGCCGTTCTTGCAACCGCCGTATGGGTGGCGCGCCTATATCGCCCGGTGGAAGGCGGTGAACAGCAATGACGTTGATCCTTTACTCCATATCTGGTTTCCTGTTCGCCATCGGCCTATACCGCGTCGCACAGGCGGCACTTAGCCTGCCCAACGGCAAGGCTACGAAGGCGGTGCGCAACATCCACGGCAGGCGTGAGCTGACGCAGCGGTTTCAGGACGCGCTGTTGCCGTTGGCAAGGGTAATTTCCAAAATATTTCCGATGAGCGAATACAAAAAAAGGCGCTTGGAGGCCGACTTTTCGAGGCTGCATATTTTACAGGCGGCGGAGGATTATGTTTCACAGGCGAAAACGCGCTCATTGCTGCTGACGCTCATCGGCCTGATCTTCATCCCGTTCGGTATTCCGTGGTTAGCTTTGATTACCGCCGTCATCGCCGTTCTTGCCTATTTCCAGAGTATGCAGAGCATCCGCAAGCGCGTGGAAGTGCAGAACCGCGAGATCGAAGCGGAGATGCCCCGGCTGACGGAAACGCTTTTATACACGCTACGGGAAAACCGCGACCTGCTCACTTTCTTTGAAAGGTACAGGAAAGTGGCGGGCAAGGCGCTGGGTGCGGAGCTTGACCGGCTGATAACCGACATGAAAACGGGCAATCAAGAAGCGGCGCTTCGAAGGATGGACGCGCGGCTGGGTCTTCCGTCGTTTGCGGCGCTCTGTGCGGTGCTGTGCGGCGTATACCAAGGCGTAGACCAACATTTAAGTCTACTTGTTTTAGAGCAGGACATGAGGGCAAAAGAGCGTGAAATGCTCCGAAGGCTTATGGAAAAGCGCCCCGGCAGGATCAAAGCGGCCTCGTTCATCCTGACGATACTCCTGATATTCCTCTTTATGATTCCCCTCGTACTGCTGATCATCAATAACCTACAGGCCGTGGGCTTCTAAACCATTCATCCGCTTTTACAGGCAGCGCCGAAAGGAGGGCTGCTGTTTTTTTGCTGCCCAAAGGGAGCGGATTTTATATACATCAAACCCCCAACCATCATCAAAACAAAATAAAGAAAGGAAGATTATCACTATGTTGAAAATCAAGAACTCCATCAAGCGTTTCGTTTCCGAGAAGAAGGCCGAGGGCTTTTTGGATGTCGCAATGAAAATTCTGATCGTCGTCGTTATCGGCGCGGCAGTGTTGCTCATCCTCAACGCTGCTATGCCCACCCTGTTCCAAGACCTGATCGACAAAATTTCCGGCGAACTCACCGGCGTGAACGTGCTGCCGTAAACGGCAACAAATACAGGAATGGCGTGGGGCTGCCGCGAGGCAGCCCCTTTCCATTGAAAGGAGCCGATATGAAAAAGAGATTGATACGCGACCAGACCGCAGAAGGGTACATCGACGTGGCCGTCACCATTCTGATCATCTTTACCCTCATGGCGTCGTTGCTGGCGCTTTACCCCATATTTACGGCACAACAGTCCCTGAACCAGACAGCGCGGCATATGGCAAGAACCATAGAACTGTACGGCAAAGCGGATGAAGAAACGCTCCAATCAGTGACTGAGGATGGGAGCTTTCTTGCGCCTGACAGCATTGAGGTCGAAACAGAATGGCATAACGCGGCTGAAAAGACGATCCAGCTCAAGACGGCATTCACCGTCGTCATGACAAAGACCGTCCCCATCGTGATACTGCGGCCTGTGTTGGGAACCCCTGTCGTCATCAACGTACAGATTTCCGCAGCCGCAAGGGGCGTGTCGGAGGTGTATTGGAAATGATACGCTTTTTGAAGGACAGCACCGGCAGCGCGCTTATCTGGGCGGTATTCCTTACCCTCATTCTTTTCACGGTTTCCGTAGTGGTTTATTCGGGCGTGATGATATATACGAAATACCAAACCTGTGAAACCGAAGTGCAGCGAGCGGCGACCATAACCACGAACATGAGCATGGCCAACGCCAATGTGCGCGATCTTGAATTAGATGTTCCAGCTATACCGGCTGAGGATTATTTTTATGAAAACTTGACTGAAACGGGCTGGACGATGGCGGATGGATGCTGGCGCAGGTACGAGAACGGCAAGCTCATTTACAGCCTTGAGGACATGACAGTGGACATTGTTGGTAAAACCATACGGATTACCGCGACATTCGCCATGCCCCTGCCCTGGGGCATCGGCGGTATTGGCGAAGTACATATCTCATTAAACGTGCGGTCATCGGTACTGTATATCGAATGAAAGGAGGCTCTATATGAAAAAGAAGAAAAAGATTGTAGTCATTCTGGCCGCGATCTTGGTTGTGCTTACGTCGCTTGTGCTGTTTTCTTCTACGGCGCTGGCCGCCGTTAATATCTCATCAAGAAATGTGACCAATATGTTCGATTACAACGGGGGCAGCGGATGGGCGGATTTGAAAACCCCTGAGCATTATGTTGTAGGCAGCTCCCCCGAACAGGTTGCCTATTGCCTCCAACATAAGAACGACAGCCCTTCCGGTTCCTCGTATAACGAAACAGATATTTTAGACAGCTATTCAGCGCGCGTTCGGACGGGATTGAGGATCATTTTTGAAAACGGCTACCCCTACGCAACAGGCGGCCTGACGGCGACGGAAGCACGGTACGCAACCGCCAATGCCGTGCGCTTCTGGCTGTCTGAAAATGGCGACAGCGGACAATACAACTTCACCAATCTTGGTTCGTATACCGACGCGCAGCTTCGCACCGCAGCCGCCAGCGGGCAGATCGGCAGCAAGATCAGAGCCAATTCAGGATATACCGATGTGCTGCAATTCTCCGTTGAATTGCTTATTAAAGCTCGGGCGCAAGCCCTGATGACGCACGACATTGGACTGTCCACCCCTTCTATGTATATCAGCGGCAGCTACTTCGTCGGCACTGCCAGCGTGTCGCTCACCAACATGAACGGTGGATATTCGCTGGATACCACCGCGCTGCCATCCGGCTCCAGCGTGGCCGGTTACACGGGACAATCCGGGGATGTATTGACGGTGAGGATTCCCTTAAACGAAGCAAACGCCAACCGAACCTTTTCCATATCGGCAACGGGCAGGGACAATAGGACGCGAAGTAATATGTTTGCCTACGCGCCTTCCAGCAGTAGCCTTCAACGCGTTATCGTAGCTAAAAACGCGATATACAATGAAGCAAAGACCGTCTCGGTGTCCTTTGGAACGCCGCAAATCTACGCCGATCTTGTGGTCACGGCTTTTTATTCCGACGCTTCCGCATATAAGGCGGGTGACGCGATTACAATCACCGCTACTATCGCCAATCAGGGCCTTCGCTCTGCGGGCGGGTTTTATGTAGCATTAGGCTCACCTGACCTTTCGACACAGAGCAAATATGTTTCCTCACTGGCAGTAGGCGGCTCCACCAACGTCACCTTCAGCTATACCGCAGGCCAATACGCATCGGATAAAACCATCAATATCACGGCAACCGCGGATTCTACCGGTGCTGTGGCCGAAAGCAACGAAAGCAACAACACTCGTTCGGCATCCTTCAAGGTGCTGGCATATGTCCCTCCGCTGCCCGACCTTACAGTAACTTCCCTGACCAGCAACAAGGCCGAATACAAGGCGGACGAAACCATAACGATCACCGCCGCAATCCAAAACCAGGGAGTCGGCGCGGCAGGCGGTTTTTATGTGGCATTGGCATCCTCCGATCTTTCGACACAGAGCAAATATGTTTCCTCACTGGCAGTAGGCGGCTCCACCAACGTCACCTTTAGTTATACCGCAGGCCAGTACGCATCGGATAAAACCATCAATATCACGGCCACCGCGGATTCTACCGGCGCTGTGGCTGAAAGCAACGAAAGCAACAACACTCGTTCAGCATCCTTCAAGGTGCTGGCATATGTCCCTCCGCTGCCCGATCTGACTATTACCTCGCTTGCCGGAGACAAGACGCTTTATGAAGCCGGAGAAACGATAGTAATAACGGCTTCGGTTAAAAACATTGGTGAAAGTGCTTCGCCCGCAACAACGGTTCGGCTTACCGTCCCGGCCATTGGAACATTCTCAGCAAATGTAGCGACGCTGAACGCGGGAGCAAGCCAGGCAGTGACGTTCTCCTTCACAGCGCCTACATCACTCAGCCCACAAACCGTTTCCATGACTGCATTCGCAGACCCCAACAATCTAATTGCAGAGAGCAATGAAAACAACAATACTCGCTCCGCGACAGTGTCCGTCAACGCATTGCGGCCGGATATTGAAATCGTGGATTCGACCATCATGGATTGGTATGCCGGTAAGGATGTTACAGTTTCGGCTACTGTCCGAAACCGAACTGACCAGCCTGTTCCTTCCGTAAGTATCCGGCTGACGATTGGCGGCGCGTCCTATACGGAACAAATCCCGGTTCCCGGAAGCGGAGACAACCTTGTGGTATTCAGAATCACCGTTCCGATTGCGAGAAACTACGCCGTCAAGCTCATCGCAGACCCGGACGGCGTGCTGAACGAAACGGACGAAGGAAATAACTCTTTGAGCAAAAACATTCAGGTTCTGACCATACCGGCTTGCATTGCGGCAGACCCCGATAACAGCGCGATGGAACAACGCCATAAAGTGTATGGGCTGACCAGCCTTCCCACGCTCACCTCATCCGCCTACCACACATGGCAGGAGGTGCGTCTTGAGGATGGTAATTACATCACAAAAAACTTTTATGCGAGACTATCTACCACGTTTTCTATTTTACCGGACAGCCGTATCGCCTATGCCGATAAGCCGCGCCAGATGGAATCAGGCTTCGGATTCAGCGTTCAATGCACGACCACCTTAGCCACCAACTATGACAGACCCGGCAAACTCGTTGGGGCGCAGATGGTTTGGATGCGCTGTCCCGAAAGTGCCTACGGCCAGCTATCGGAATGGCAAACCGTGCGGGATGCTCTGGAAGTCAAAACGGGCGCAGCCGGTGGTACGACAGCCACATGGCAGCTTGCCGTCAATCCTTGGTCAACAACAGGAAGTCGGCTGCATTACACTCCGCTTTGGTTCCCGGATGGCAACTATACGGTATGGGCGCAGGCGTTTTACGCATGGTCGCCTGTCGGCCAGCTCTACGAGCATAAAACCGACGCGCTGACCATATCGGGCGATATGTACGACCGGATCACGACAATAAGGCGGTGAAGATAAATGGAATTGCTGTTGAGCATCCTGACGGATGCTCTTTTTGTTTCTCTGTTGGCATGGTGCAGCTATACGGACATAAAGAAACGCATCGTTTCAAACCCTTCCGTTATTCTACTGCTATGCTTGGGGCTGGTGCATATGGCGCTTATGGTACTTGCCGGTAATACATGGTGGACATATCCGGCTGGGCTGCTGTTGTCGGTTCCCTTCGTCATTGGATGGCTCAGAAACGGCATGGGTGCGGGCGATGTAAAGCTCATCATGGCAATCGGTTTATATCTGGGGTTGCTGAATACATTGGTATCCTTTGCCCTGATGGTTCCCGTGCTTGCCGTCCTTATGATCCGCTCTTGGACGAAAACCAAGACGCTCAAGGGCGTGGCGATACCCCTTACGCCGGTTATTGCCTTTGGCGCTACCGGCGCTGTGGCGCTCGGATACCTGTACGCTTTCATGCAGTTATAAAAAGGAGGTGAATGCCGGATGAAGATCATCATAACCGTGGTGCTGTGCCTGTTTATTGTCGGTGCGCTGATATATTTTCAAATCAAAAAGCGCAAGAAATCGAAATGATGATGGAGCGGTAAAAAGGGACGGCATATCCGTCCCTTTTGTCTGCCCGCAGATTAGGGGGAAAACAGTATGAAAGAAGAAAAACGCATGGCAGGCGCATATGAAATCCTGTATGCAATCCACATTGGCGATAAGGAAATCGTATTTGGCGAAAACCCGGATATGGGCGCGCCTACCCGGTACTTTGCGGGCTGGTGTGATAAGGGCGACTTCTATGAACGATACATCGGGGATGAAACCGGCGACTATCTGAAAGCCATGCGGATATTTGTAGACGGCCTTTCGGCGCAGATTGAAAAGGCGGAAAAGGAACGCGCTGCTGTAACCGTACCCATGGCTCCCATTACCGCCGAACAGTGTTATCCCAACGACCTGAGCCAGAACATTGAGGGTAAGGTTGTGGCGGTACGCGCCGGAGTGCTGAGAAGCGAGTGCCAGACGGCAGATCGCCAGCTTGTGCTGGTGACGGGCGGCTTTGGTTCGCACGCGAACTCGCGCGGCAGCGCCGTATTCTGTACCAATCTCTATTATGGCAAGCATACCCGATGGGAACGGCGCGACATACAGGGCGAGGTAAAGCCGGAGCATCTTCCCGAGTGGGCAAAGGAACGCCTTGCCGCGTTACAGGCAGAAAAGCAAACGCCTGAGAAAAGCATTGATAAGGAGAGATGAGCCATGGCAAAAGATATTATTTTTAACGGTGCTTATGGACGTGAACTGTTTCGGATACCTGACGATACCTGCGTTGATGTGATTGCCTTTGACGGACAGAAAACCAGCTACCCATGCAAATATGTAAGCGCCGCCGAAACGAACATCGGCGGCTGCATTTATGAATCAGACCTCTTTGCCCAGGAACAGGCGGAGAAAGGCTCGGTGTTTGCCCCAAGCGATAAGCGCCCGGAGGACATCGGGATGTACGAAATCTACCAGATACGCAGCACGCGCCATACGGATTACGCATTCCGCTCCTTTGAAGAAGCGCAAAATCAGTTTAATCCTCTGGACTATACGCGGGTGTACGCGGGGATGCTTTCTCCGGGTCAATCCTTAGAGAACCTGTTTGCGTTGCACAACGCTGACGAACGCCCCTTCGGGCGCAGGATGCGATCCATGTCTATGAGCGATGTGGTGGTCATCTTAAAGGATGGAGTTGCTGCCGCCCATTATGTGGATTCCTTCGGTTTTGCACCTGCACCGCGATTTTTGGAGCCGGACACGCTCCCCGTTTCACAGCGGAACACCGTATCCGGCTATACCGTTACGGTCAGCGTCCCGATTGGCAACAAGGCGTTTGTGCTGGCGGAGAATCCGCGCGCCGTTCAGCCCTTCGTCACATGGCAGAGCAGCCGGGACAACAAAAGCTGCGAATGGGGCCATTATTATGACCGCCGCACGGACGCGGTGCGGGATTTATACCGGCGCGTGAATCAGGAACGGGATTTTCAGCGTGATTTCCCGCCGAAAAAGAAAGATTTGGAGAGGTGAATGACATGGAATTGAATATCCGTGCTATGACGCCCGAGGAAACCAAGTACAGCTATAGCCAGAGCCAGCAGCTTAGGATGCAGTGCGGCAGCATCGGACATCTGCGCGGGGATTTCGGTACCAAGGGCTACGAGTTTTATACAACCTGGGACGACCATAATCAACGGCTAAAAACAGAAGCCTTCAAATCAGAGCTTGATGAGGTTATCAATGCTCTACGCTCCGATGGGTGCGGACTCTTGAAAGACCGCTACGCCATGGGCGAGTTCAAACAGCGATATCCCGAAAGCGCCTTTATGGGCAATTACACCACCGAATACGGGTTTCGGGTGGATACCCAGGAGTACGCCTACCTGCTGCGCTGCAATCCGGTTCGGGGCGATTATAATTTCTACTGTTTTTGCTATCAGGCAAAATGGCTGGACAGAAACATGGAGAAGGCCCGGCAGGGCATCCGCTTTATTGACAGCGGATACAAGGAGCTTTTCCGCGTCCCGGACGGCGGCAAGATCGTGATAACTGCCGCCTGGGGCGAAAAGATGGAACGCGCCTGCCGGTATATCGACGACACGCATGTGGAGGTAGGAAAAGAGCTGTACCACATCTGCCAGTTTGCCGAAATCATGGAGAAAAACGGCGCGTCATATAAGCCGTTTGAGAAAAACCAGCCGAAAAATAAAGATTACGAACGATAGGAGGTGCCGCAGATGGCGCGAAAATATGAGCTGATTACCGAGCTGTATCAACAGACACTGGGGGAAATCACATCCTCGCAAGGGGCGTGGCGGGCCTTCCTGCGTAGCGCCTGCTGCAACTATAAATGCCGGTTTGACGAGCAGGTGTTGATTTACGCGCAACGCCCGGACGCCAGGGCTGTGCTGGAGCTGGATGATTGGAACAAAAAGCTCGGACGTTGGGTCAACCGTGGCGCGGCCGGTATCGCCGTATTCGATGACATTCACACGGGCTGCTCCCGGCTCAAGCACTATTTCGATATTTCCGATACCCACGCCAGCCGCTTCTCCCGCCCGGTGCCCATATGGGAGATGCAGGAACGGTATGAGGATGAGGTCATCGAGGCGCTGGAAGCCTCCTTCGGCGCGGTACAGGACAACGGTTCTTTGGAAAGTACGCTTCTGCAAATCGTCTCCAACGTTGTGGAGGACAATGAGCAGGACTATTTCCGTGAGCTGATGTACTGCCGTGAGAACAGCTTGCTGGAGGAATTGGACGAATTTAATGTGGAGGTGTATTTCAGGCAGGCGCTGGAAGCCTCCGTGTCATATATGTTGCTGGAGCGGTGTCTGGGCGGCGCTGCCGACCAGTATGCCGCGCTTGTGGATTTTTCGCCTATACTGAACTTCAATACCCGCGAAACTGTCAATGCCCTTGGCATCGCCACCAGCGATATGGCCGAAATGGTGCTCAAGGAAATTGCCCTGACTGTCCGCAATATCCAGAAACGGGAACGCCAGCAAAATCGCACAGTTGATAAACCGCAGGAGGCCGGTTATCCTGTAAATGAACAGGAAACAAATGAGCCGGAAAGGAGTTTTGCATATGAATCTGACATACCGCAAAGAGGGCGACTACAATCTGCCCAACCTGCTGCCCCCGCAGGAGACGGAGGTACACCTTGGGAAATACGCATTGCTGCGCCGGAAGTTCCTGAAGGAGAACCGCCGCGTGACCTACACCAACCTTCTGACATCGGGCAAGCTCAACAGCCACCTGATGGAGATCGAGCGGACGGCGCTTACGAGGCTGGAGCAGATGGTGCCGCAGATGGCGAAGGCCGAGGGCGTGACGGAGGAACTGAAAGCCACCGATCAGATGAAATGGGTGGGCCTGATGAACAACATCCGTCACTCGGCGGAGGAAGCGATACTGAGCGAACTGATCTACAACTAAATACCGAAAGCCCCGAAGAAGCGGACAGCGACGAGCTGCCCGCTTTTTTAGATGACACGCTCATCATGGGCGTCATCGCCAACAAAGACGATGAACTCAAATACAAAAAACAGCAGATCGCGCTGTTCTTCTCCATTCATCCCGACGAGAGCGAACGCGCGGAATATATCAAATCCGCCTATCCCGACCGCTATACGGAAATCCTGGTGGGCGCAAAGCGCGTCGGCTTTAAGCCCCAGGAGGACGGTTTGCTCATGTGGGAGGGCGCATACCTCTCCCGCAGCAGCGAGGCCGTTTTTTCGTGGCAGACCGTTGCCGCGTGGACGGCGCAGCTCATAGAGAAAAAGGAATACCATATCAACAGGGACATTAAGGCGCTCAAAACTCAGGCAGGCCAGCAAATGTCCCTTTTTGATTTATCCCCGGTGGAGAGCGACACGCCATATGAGCAGGTATCTCTTGCGAGAGCGTTCGCTATCCCGCAGAGCGTTATTGACGAAGCCCTGTGCCTGGGCGGGAACGAGCCGTATTGTCTGGAGCGCATATGCGCGTGGTTCTTGAAGGATTATCCACTGGAGCAAAACGCGGCGTTTCTGTGCGAGGAATATGGCACCTCCGGCAAGGGCTTTTTCTCCGGCGTCAGCCCGTATGCCCTCTGGTTCGATGGGGCCGGTATCCGTGTCGGTATGGGCCGGGCGGCGCAAAGCGCCACGACCCTTATTACCTGGGAGGCCGCCGCGAAACGAATCCGTGAGCTTTTGGACACGGGGCGCTATGTCCCTCAGAGCGTACTGGATAACGCGCCGGAGAACGAGCGCAAGGAACTGGCCGACCATCTCTGGTATACGGTACAGGATTTTTCGCGGGAAGCCCACGACGAGAACCTTATCCCTACGATCCTTGAAATATATAATGGGCACGGCGGTTTCCCGGACAACACCGCGCAAATCCGCGAGCTGCTAAAGGACGGCGAAACGGTATCCACGCTCATCACCGAGGTGGAAGCCTTTGCCGTGCGCTATGCTGAGAATCCCGACCTGATGCGCTTCCGGTTCCGCCGCCATGACGAAATACTCACCGGCTTACACGGCCTTTTGCGCCCGCATATCGAGTTTTCTGCCAGCCCGGATTTCTCCCTTGAACCGAAACAGTTTATTACCAACGATGAAATCGACCGACTGCTCACCGGCGGCAGCAATGTCCAGCACAGTAAGTTCCGTATCTACTCGTACTATTTGGAAGGACACACCCCTAAAGAAAGAGCCGACTTCCTGAAGCACGAATATGGTTCAGGCGGCGGCGGGCGGCTGGGCTTTGACGAATGGCACGATTCCAAGGGCATCACCTACAAGCGGGAAAACGCCCAGTTTGTTCCCTACGATACTATCCTTCTTAAATGGCCGCAGGTGGAAAAGCGCGTCAGCGAGCTGATCCGGCAGGGCAAATATATGTCGGAAAAAGAACTGGCGTATATCCCAACGTATGAAAAGCATGAGCTGGCGCGGGAGATTCAGGGCTTTTTCTCAGGGCTTCCCCAGGAAACCCCACGCCCCTATCCGCATGGCTTTGATTTCTATGAAGCTGTGAAGCTGATCGAGCCGCAGCTTGGCGATCCGGCGCGGGTGGAAGAAATCTATCAAATGATGCTGCCGGTATGGGAAAGCACAACCCAGGGCGACCGGTATTATGACTTTCAAGAACGG
This sequence comes from Bacillota bacterium, assembly GCA_023441905.1. Classification (GTDB taxonomy): domain Bacteria; phylum Bacillota; class Clostridia; order Christensenellales; family SZUA-584; genus SZUA-584. The sequence continues at coordinate 30,912 of JAEZNC010000106.1, forward strand.
GTTTTTGAGCATATGACAGCGTACCGCAATGGTACGTTTTCTTTATTTGGCGAGAAAAAAGGGCCAGCGGCTATCCCGGCTCAAGCAGAGGAAACGCCCGCGCCCCCTCCGGCACCGGCAAAGGAATTACCAGCCGAAACAGAAACGCCGGACTATGATGCGCTGGCCGGGCGGCTCAATGACTTCTATAAGGAATTTGGCCCTTATGATTACGTTGATGCCATGGAACTCGGTGAAACCGAGGGAGATGTTATCGCCCGGCTGGAAGAGCAGTTACAGCAGCCGGAGCAGCTTGCCCGAATACTGGAGGATTTGGAGCTGTCCCGGGATGCGTTAGACCCCGAGGATGAGCTTGCCATTGATCTTGAGCTTCTTATGGAGGACTTGCAGGCCCTTTCTGATGGTGAGCCGGAGGCACCCGTACAGGAAGCCTCACCCATATGGGAAAAGGTTGAAGGCGGCGAAGTCGCTCGCGTGCGGATCGACCTGATGCCCGAACCGCTGGAATTACCCGCCGAAAAAGAAAATGTGCTGGCTCCGCCCAAGCCCAAGCGGGAGCGCGTGCTATTTTCCACACTCCACCCGGAGATTCCCGCCGAGCAGTGGCATAATTTCCGCATCACCGACCCGCAGCTTGGCGTGGGCACCCCGAGCGAGAAGTTCGCGGCCAATGCCGCAGCGATCCGTACTTTGAAGCAGATTGAAAATGAGAACAGGCTGGCAACGCCGGAGGAACAGGAAGTCCTTTCCCGCTATGTCGGCTGGGGCGGTCTGGCGGATTGCTTTGATGATCGCCACGGCAAGTATCTGGAACTGAAAAGCCTCTTGGATGAGGACGAATATGCCGCCGCAAGAGCCAGCAGCCTGACGGCGTTTTACACGCCGCCCGTCGTTGTCGGAGCTATATACCGGGCGCTTTCGCAAATGGGTTTTGAGCGCGGCAACATTCTGGAACCCGCCTGCGGCGTGGGCAACTTCATAGGCATGATCCCGGACAGCATGGCGGACAGCAAAGCCTACGGCGTGGAGATCGACAGCATATCGGGCCGTATCGCCCGGCAGCTTTACCAGAACAGCAGCATTGCCGTGGACGGCTTTGAAAAGGTGGATATGCCCGACAGCTTCTTTGATGTAGTCGTGGGCAACGTGCCCTTTGGGGATTTCAAGGTGCTGGACAGGCGGTATGACAAGCACAAATGGCTGATACACGATTACTTTTTCGGCAAGG
>JAEZNC010000145.1 GCA_023441905.1 Bacillota bacterium
CTGTCATACTGTCGGGTTTTGATCCCATCAGACGGGAAGTTGCAAGGATCGCGCTGGAGAAGCTTATCATCGACGGCAGAATCCACCCCGCGCGCATTGAAGAAATGGTGAAAAAGGCGCGTAAGGAAGTGGACAAAGAAATTAGAGATGCGGGAGAACAGGCCGCTTTTGATACCGGCATTCACAATCTGCATCCCGAAATCATTAAGCTTTTGGGTCGGCTTAAATACCGTACCAGCTACGGACAGAATGTGCTTAAGCACTCACTCGAAGTGGCGCATCTGTCAGCGGTGATGGCAGCTGAACTCGGAGCCAATGTCAAGCTTGCCAAACGCGGCGGCCTTCTGCACGATATCGGCAAAGCGGTTGACCATGAGGTCGAAGGGCCTCACATCCAGATCGGTGCCGATCTGGCAAAGAAATATCGGGAAGCCAATGATGTGATTCACTGTATACAGGCGCATCACGGCGATATCGAGGCGCAGACAGTGGAAGCGGTGCTTGTACAGTCTGCAGATGCCATCTCGGCAGCCCGTCCCGGTGCAAGAAGAGAAACTCTCGAAAACTACATAAAACGCTTAGAAGCTTTGGAAGAAATCGCGAATTCTTTCTCGGGTGTCGACAAGTGTTACGCCATTCAGGCGGGACGAGAAGTCCGCATATTGGTGAAACCCGAGGATGTGGACGATGCAGGTATGCATTTAATGGCCAAAGACATCGTTAAGAAGATCGAGAAGGATCTTGATTACCCGGGCCAAATCAAGGTCAACGTAATCAGAGAAACAAGATCGATCGAATTTGCAAAGTAAAGAACAGAAGAGCCGTGGATTTGCGGCTCTTCTTTCAATTATAAACACAATTTTCATACTCTGAGGTGCGCGTATGTATAAAATTGCGGATGCCCACTGCGATTATCTCGGTTATCAAGTGCTTAAAGGCGAAGGCGGCGGACATCTTTATGACCATATCGATACGGCACGGATGAGGCAGGGCGGCGTTGCGCTGCAGAATTTTGCGGTGTGGGTGCCGCCCGAAAAGGAAAACAAGCTGGATCACGGGTTCCGCCAGATTGCATACTTCCATCACTTTATTGAAAATAGCTTGGGGGAGATATGCCAACTCACCTGCCAAAGCGATCTGAACAGGAATAACCGCATATTCGCTGTTTTGTCAATTGAGAGCGGGGATAGCATCGACTGCCGAAATGACTGTATACCGATTGTGTATGAAAAGGGTGTAAGAATCATGAGCCTCACATGGAACGATGAGAACGACTATGCAAGCGGCTGCCTGGCGAAGGGCGGTATAAAGCCGCATGGCATAGACGCCATCAGACTGCTGAATGATTACAGAATTGCGCTTGATGTGTCGCACATCAACGAAAAGGGCTTCTGGGAAGCGCTCAGTCTTTATGAACACGCACCATGTGCCACGCATTCATGCGTTTCTGCTCTGCATGATCATCCCCGCAATTTGAAAAACAGCCAGATAAGAGAGCTGATTGCGCGTGACGGCTTTATCGGCATCAATTTTTATACGGAATTCTTATCAGGGCGTTATGCGGATATCGATGATATTGCTGATCATATCGACTATGTGCTGGACTGCGGCGGTGAAAATTCTGTTGGCTTCGGCAGCGATTTCTGCGGGATTGATTCCACGCCCGAGGGGCTTGATTCCGCAGCTGATTTTCAGGCGCTTCCCGAAGCCATGCTTCGCAGAAATTACACCGGCTCGGTGATATTGAAAATTTGTTATGGCAATTTTGCCCGATATATATTAAAATTTTTAAAACAATAACAAGGTGTGTACGAATGAAAAACGTTTATGAAAATCCGCTGCTCTCGCGGTATGCCTCTAAAGAAATGGCCGAGCTCTTTTCCGACGATGTTAAATTTAAAACATGGCGAAGGCTTTGGGTGGCGCTTGCGGAATGCGAAAAAGAAATGGGCCTTGATATTACAGACGAGCAAATTGCTGAACTGAAAGCCCATATGGACGATATTAACTACGATGTGGCCGAGGCGCAGGAAAAGCTCGTGCGGCACGATGTGATGGCGCATGTGCACGCATACGGCGAACAGTGCCCTAAAGCACGGCCTATCATTCACCTCGGCGCGACAAGCTGCTATGTGGGTGACAACACCGATCTGATTGTGATGCACAGCGCGCTCAAGCTCATTGAGGATAAGCTCGTGAGCGTGATTGAGAACCTTTCGAAGTTTGCGCTTACATACAAGGATATGCCCACCCTTGGCTTCACGCATTTCCAGCCTGCGCAATTAACCACCGTGGGCAAGCGCGCCACGCTCTGGATGCAGGACCTGCTAATGGATTTGGCGCAGCTTCAAGACATATTGAAAAACTATAAGCTGCGCGGCGTAAAAGGCACCACGGGCACCGGCGCGAGCTTTTTATCGTTGTTTGACGGCGATGCCAAAAAGGTCAGGGCTCTCGATAAAGCCGTCTGCGAAAAGGTCGGGTTTGAATCGGCCTTTGCCGTAACCGGGCAGACCTACCCGAGAAAATTCGATACGATTGTGCTAAATGCGCTGTCGCTGATTGCGCAAAGCGCTTATAAATTCAGCAATGATCTTCGTCTGCTTCAAAATTTAAAGGAGATGGAGGAACCGTTTGAAAAGCAGCAAATCGGCTCTTCCGCGATGGCATACAAGCGCAATCCGATGCGCAGCGAGCGTATGGGTGCATTGTGTCGTTTTGTGCTCTCTATGCCCGTCAACGCGGCTGTGACGGCCTCCACGCAATGGTTCGAGCGTACGCTCGACGATTCGGCAAACAAACGTATTGTTATACCGCAAAGTTTCCTTGCCGTAGACGCGATACTCAACCTGTACCTGAATATCAGCGACGGGCTGGTTGTGTATGATAAAGTCATCGCAAATCATATCAGTCAGGAGCTGCCCTTCATGGCCACAGAGACGATTTTGATGGAAGCGGTGAAACGCGGGGGAGACAGGCAGGACTTGCATGAGCGTATCCGGACGCATTCGATGGCGGCCGCGGAGCGCGTAAAAATGCGTGGAGAGAGTAACAACCTGCTCGACCTGATTAAAGCAGACCCGGCTTTTAAAATGACAGCGCAAGAAATCGACAGCCTGCTGGATCCGGTTAAATTTACGGGATGCGCCGCTGTGCAGACGCAGGATTTTGTGGATGAACAGGTGAAACCGATACTTCAGCAATATGCAGGCAGAACAGGTGTTAAGGGTGACGTTCGCGTATGATGATCAGCACGGAAAGATTGATTTTAAGAGAATATGCAGAAGATGATTATCCTCTTTTTAAATCAGTCTATTCCGATCCTGAGATTATGAAATATGCTTACATTGATGTATATCAATCTGAAGAAGCCATTAGAAACTATTTTGATAAGGTTATTCAGGACAGCAAACAGATTGATAACAGAGATGCATGCGAGTATGCTGTTTTCGAAAAGCAAAGCGGCATATATATTGGGTCAGCAGATATTGATGTGCAAATGAAAAACGAATACGGCGGCTACGGTGAAATCGGCTATTTCCTGCTTAAGGATTATTGGGGCAAAGGTTACGCCACAGAAATTGCCGCAAAACTCATCAAATTTTGTTTTGAAACCTTAAAGTTTCATAAGGTTTGCGCCAGCTGTCATGCGTTAAACAAACAGTCAGAAAAGGTGATGATTAAAGCTGGCATGCTCAAAGAAGGCGTTTGCAGAAAAAAACGGTTTAAGAACGGCCAGTGGCATGACGAGTTATACTATTCGATATTGTTGGAATAATGGCAATAGCTTTGTGGGGAAGAGGAGGTCTATGGAGCGAAAACGAAAAACCCCTCAATCGTGTTAACGATGAGGGGTTTCGAATGGAGCGAAGCTTGCTCCGATGTGGCAGGGGAGACGCGACTCGAACACGCAACCGTCGGTTTTGGAGACCGATGCTCTACCAATTGAGCCACTCCCCTTCAGCAGACAATCGTTATTATAAACAATTTGGTATGTTACGTCAATAGAA
>JAEZNC010000188.1 GCA_023441905.1 Bacillota bacterium
GTCATCGGCTATTACACGCAGCAGCAGTTCATCAAAGACGGGGAAGAGCCGGACGATCAATCCATGTTCTACATGGAGGACAATGGCGAAGAAAAAGAGATTACGATGCCGTTTGATTATAAGTCACAGCCGTTAAAAATGTATCTTGGCAGCAATCCCGAACAATCCGGTATGAGCAGCGATAGCCCTGTTTCCAAGCGTTATCCCGCCGTGATTACGGGCATATTAAAAAAGGACGATTACGGAAACACCGGATATAATGCATATATGAGCTTGGATGCTGCTAAGCTGGTCATTCAGCAGAACAGAAAACTGGCTGAAAATTATGGTATAAGTACCGAAAATTATACCGAAGCGCTCGTACGTGCCAAAGACATCAAAAGCATATCCAAGATTGTGGAAACAATTAACAAGATGGGCTATCAGGCATACGGCATGGGGCAGGACATTGAAAACATTCAAAAGGATCAGGCCAGCCGTCAGGCGCAGCTCGTGATGATCGGCGCAATCGCGCTGTTCGTCTCGGCGATCGGCATCGCGAACACCATGCTGACGAGCATTCTCGAACGCAAAAGAGAGATCGGCATTATGAAAGTGGCGGGGCTCGCGATGAAAAAAATACGGCGCATGTTCCTCATTGAGGCGGCGGTCATCGGGCTATCGGGCGGCGTGATCGGTTCTTTGATAAGCTATATCGTTTCGTTCGCGGTTAACAACGGCTCGGGCAGCACCGAAGTGCTCGGCATGTATTTTCAGGAGGGCATGGTGCTCTCCATACCGCTCTGGCTCACGCTGGCGGGCATCGGCATCGCCGTGTTTGTGGGTGTGGCGGCTGGCTTTTATCCCGCGTGGAAGGCGACGAAGCTTTCCCCGATGGAGGCGATACGCGGCAACTGAGATCAACAGGATGACATAGTGTTTAAGGATTTTTGTTCGTTGATATATCAATATCTATGCTAAATTCATTATTGATGAAAGAGAGTGGCGGGCAGATTGATATTATAACAATTTCAGGCTTTTGATAAACCCCATTCTTGGTCATTCTGAACGTGAAGATGCTTTAACAGTACAGATTCTTCATTTGGCTTTGCTCATTCAGAAAGACAAAACAGACTTTTTGACACTCTGAGAATGTTATTATAACGATTTGTCTGAAGTGGGGTGCCATTAATCAAATAGAAATCATCACAAAAATGGAATAAAAGTCTTGGATTATTGTTCTGAGGTCACCAAATCCGGTACATTGCTATACACGATCTTGTGCCGGGGACCAAACTGATATTGGAAATATCGATCTTTGACAAGCCGTATGACGAATATTATAATAAATACTGTCTATAATCTAAACAATCTGTATGGAATAGAAGTTTTTTGTCCGGCCAAAGAATCACAGAAAGCATGAATACGATGATAACGAAAATGAGATTTAAATACTTATCGTTTGTACTGGCGGCGGTGCTTGTTGTATCGGCGTTTGCTTTTGATATGCCAAAAGCGCAGGCTGAACCCGCGCCGACAGAGGCCCCGGCGGAGACACCGACAGAAACGCCATCCGCACCCGCAGACACCGCGGGCACACATACGGGCACAGTGAATATGAGCGCGAATCTTCGCGAGCAGCCGTCCACCGCTTCGGCGGTGCTGGCCCAAATGGCGCAGGGTGCGCAGGTTGGCGTGGTTGAGAGCATCAACGGCGGCTGGTACAAGGTGGCTTACCAGACGTTTACAGGCTATGTGCGGGCGGATTATCTGGATGTGGCGATTACGGGTTTAAACGATCCTGCGGCGATGATCGGCGACGCGGCGATGACGGACCAGCCCGGCAGCGGAAATGCGCTTGCCAACCTCACCTACAACACACAGGTGACCATCGTCGGAAGCTACGGCGCCTATTATCAGGTCTCCTCGGGCGCGCAGAGCGGCTATGTGCCCAAAAGCAGCGTTCATAAATACCGGGTGATCAATATCGATTTGAAGGCGAAGCTCAATTCGTCCAACGTGAATGTGAGAAGCCTGCCCAGCACAACGGGCGACGCTTTGGATGTATTGAAAAGCGGCACCGAGGTGACGGTGCAGAGCATTCAGGATAAATGGGTCAAGATCAGCTATTCGGGCAAAACCGGCTACGTCAGAGGGGATTTTATCACCTATACCGTGCCGGAAGGGTCTCACATTACGACGATGACGCAGGGCATGAAGTGTCAGGCGGTGACGCAGCTGCAGATTGCGCTTAAGAATAAAGGGTTTTTCTATCCTGCCGCCAACGGTGTGTTTGGCAATGCGACCAAAGCGGCGGTTGCCAAATTCCAGTCTACCGTAAATCTCGACGCGGACGGCATTGCGGGGCCGCAAACGCTGCTCGTGCTGCTCGGCAAAACGGGCGCGATGAACCTGTGGAACAATTACCGCACCGAGATGTCCGCGCAGAAAACGCAGCAGAGCGGCCGTGTATATCTCGAAGACTGGTTCGACGGCATGGAAAAGGATTTGAGGAAGATGGAGCCGTTTGAGGTGATTGACGTGCGGACGGGCAT
>JAEZNC010000222.1 GCA_023441905.1 Bacillota bacterium
AACCCCACAGAGATTCCGTGGAGCGCTTGCGGTGCGGACTATGTTGTTGAGTCCACCGGCGTGTTCACCACCACGGAAAAGGCCAGCGCTCACTTTACGGGCGGTGCGAAAAAGGTTGTCATTTCGGCTCCCTCCGCGGATGCGCCTATGTTCGTTATGGGCGTTAACCAGGATGCTTATTCGTCCGACATGAAGGTTGTTTCCAACGCGTCGTGCACAACAAACTGCCTCGCTCCTTTGGCGAAGGTGGTTGACGACAACTTTGGTATCATCGAAGGCCTCATGACCACGGTTCACGCCACAACGGCCACACAGAAAACCGTTGACGGCCCCTCCAAGAAAGACTGGAGAGGCGGCAGAGGCGCTGCGTTCAACATCATCCCGTCGTCCACAGGCGCTGCGAAAGCGGTTGGCAAGGTAATTCCGAAGCTCAACGGCAAGCTCACTGGTATGGCTTTCCGCGTTCCCACGGCTGACGTGTCGGTTGTTGACCTGACTGTCCGTCTTGAGAAGGCTGCCACATATGATGAGATCAAAGCTGCCATGAAGGCTGCTGCCGAAGGCCCGCTCGCAGGCATTCTCGGCTACACCGAAGACAGCGTTGTGTCGTCTGACTTCATCGGCGATGCAAGAACCAGCATCTTCGATGCGGGTGCAGGCATCATGCTCAACCCGAACTTCGTCAAGCTGGTTAGCTGGTACGACAATGAGTGGGGTTATTCCAACAAGGTGCTTGAGCTGATCGAGCACATGGCGAAGGTTGACGCGAAATAATTACGCATTAACCATAACCAAGTATTTTAGCAAACAAGCATCCCTTTCTTGGCTCTTGCTGAGAGAGGGATGTTTTATTTTGGCATAGTCTTCGATTGCATTGGCATATATTCAGAAACAAGAATTTATGGTATTATTTAATAAATATTGAGCCTGTCAATAAAACCTTTGTTTTGAGTTTGTCAAATACACCGTCGGACACAACCCGAAGGAGAAAGACATAATGAGGAGATTCGTTTCATTTATGCTGTCTGCGGCTCTGCTGTGTTTGCTTACCGGGTGCCGTGCCATGGCGTTTTCGCAAACTGTCAGCGCACCTGAGCCTTCGCAAACCGTCAGCACTATTTTGAGCACACCTGAACCCACAGAAACAGGCAGCGCTGTTTTAAGCACACCTGTGCCGATGAAAACAATTGGTGTTTTCACGAGTGCATCCGAGCCGGATGACAGCGGGTATTATCAATGCGATTATAACGGCATCGAGAGAAAATACATGCTCTATGTTCCCGAAGGAACCGGAGAGAACGCGCCGCTTTTGTTTATGCTGCACGGCTATGCCGGGAGTGCCAAGGGCTTCATGGAAAACACGGGCATGAACAATCTTGCGGATCAATACGGATTTGCCGTAGTTTACCCGCAGGGTATTCGCGACCCGGCCAACACCACGGGCGGGGCCTGCTGGAATTCGGGCCTAACTGATTCCGGCAACGACGATGTGGGGTATCTGACGGCGCTGGCGCAGTATCTGCAGCAAACTTACGGCTTTAGCCCCAGCGCCACGTTTGCCGCGGGGTTCAGCAATGGCGCGTTCATGATGTACAAACTCGCTGTCGAAGCGCCCGATACATTCCGGGCGGTTGCAAGTGTATCGGGCATGATGAGCGGCGGGGCGTGGGAGCAGCGGCCCGAGACGGCGTCAATTGGCATACTGCAGATCAGCGGAACGAACGACAGCGTTGTGCCGATAGACAAAGACGGCGTTTACGGTGACGCGCCCGCCATCGGCGGCGTGATCGACTACTGGAAGAATGCGAACGGCCTTGATGAGTCGGAAGAAGTCAAGCTGTCCGATAAGGCGACGGCCTATCGCTATTCAAGCACGAACAGCGACAATCTGGTTTGGTATGTTGAAATCGAAGAGGGCGACCATTCTTGGCCGCAGCAAAGCACCGCCGGTTTCAATGCCAACGATGTGATACTTGAGTTTTTCAGCCGTTTTGCGAGCTGAGGTTTGTTGAGGAGTAAAAAATGATTAATAGCTTTATATGCACAAATGTTTTTTCAAACAATGCGTCCGGTCTCATAGAGTTTTACAAAAACATACTGGGTATACCCGTTGTGAATGTGATTGTCGATAATGCGGATGGCGTCAATTTTGGGTTTCATGAAAACGCTCCGACAATCTGTATTTGGGATGCATGCAAATGGGGGAGCCCTGTAAACGGCCGGTCATCGTTTGTTTTTTCAAGCAATAATCTCGATGCCATATTTGAAGAATTAAAGATTAAAGGCCTTGATATTGAGCCGCCAGTCAGATATGCGTGGGGAACATATGAACTCAGGCTAAAAGATCCGGATGGAAATGAAGTCGTTATTGTTGAATCACAGTCTTATTGAATAAGAGAGCGATGCGCTTTTTTCAGAATAAAAGGTGTTAGGCTCTTATAAAGAATCATATCGTTGTTTTGGTGTCTTTTGACTTTCGCATGCAGGAATTTCAGCTCGTAAATAGAACATATTAGTATCATTTATAAAACAATATAGCGCGGGAGGGGCACTATGGAGAAACGCTTCATCATGGGCATTGACCAGGGAACCACGGGGACGCGCGTTTTTTTGTTCGATGAAAAAGGCCAGGTGCATTCGTCGGCCTACAGAGAAATCACGCAGATTTATGCGCACCCCGGGTGGGTGGAGCATGACGCGAACGAATATATCGATACGGCAATGGTCTGTGCCGCCGAAGCGATGCAAAAGGGCGGCGTCGGTGCGGATGAAATCGCCGCTATCGGCATCTCATGCCAGCGCGAAACCACCATACTCTGGAACAGAGACACGGGAGAACCGCTGTACCGGGCGGTCGTCTGGCAGTCGCGGCAGTCCGCCGCCATCTGTGAGCAGCTCAAGGAACAGCGCCTTTGGAGCTATATCAGAGAGAAAACCGGCCTGCCGATCGACGCCTATTTCTCGGGGTCTAAAATCAAATGGATCATTGATAACGTGCCGGGCGTTAAGGATAAGCTCAACGCGAAAAAAGTCATGTTCGGCAATATCGATTCATGGCTGATTTATAAGCTTTCGGGCGGCGCTGCCCATGTGGAAGACTACTCCAACGCGTCCCGAACGATGCTGCTCGATATCCATACGCTTGAGTGGGACGAAAAAATCATGAACGCGCTGGAGATTCCGGCGCACATACTTCCCGAACTCAAGCCCTCAAGCGGTATCCTCGCGATGACAAGCAAAACCGCGTTTTTCGGGCAGGAGGTGCCGATTTCGGGCGACGCCGGAGACCAGCAGGCGGCAACATTCGGGCAGGCCTGCTTTGAACCGGGCATGGCAAAAAACACATACGGCACAGCGCTGGCCGTGATGATGAACATCGGTGATTCGTATAAGATGAGCCACACCGGGCTCATGACGGATTTGGCGTGGGTGCTGCCCGAGTGCCGCCGCTACGCGTTTGAAGGCCTTGTTTATATGGGCGGCGCCACCATACAATGGCTGCGCGACGGGCTTAAGATTATCCACTCATCCGCTGAGGTGAACGACCTCGCGGCGCAGGTGCCCGATGCGGGCGGCGTGTATCTTGTGCCCGCGTTTACCGGGCTCGGTGCGCCGTATTGGGATATGTACGCCCGCGGCACCATCGTCGGGCTGACGCGCGGTACCGGTGCAGAGCACATCGCGCGCAGCGCTCTGGAGAGCATCGCATATCAAACGCGCGATTTGCTTGAATGCATGGAAAAGGACGCGGGTCAGAAAACGCTCACGCTGCGCGTGGATGGCGGTGCGACCGCGAGCGATTTTCTGATGCAGTTTCAGGCGGACATACTCGGTATTCCGCTGCAAAAGCCGTCGATCACGGAGATGACGGCGCTCGGCGCGGCGTACCTCGCGGGGCTCGGCGTGGGCTTTTGGAAAAGCGAGTGCGAGATTGCGGCGCAGTGGAAGGTGGCGCGCGTGTTTGAACCGCAGATGGGGGAAGACCAGAGAGAGACGCTGTACGCGGGCTGGAAACGGGCGGTGGAGCGGTCTTTCGGATGGGCCAAAGAATAACAATTAACAATTAAGAATTAACAATTAAGAATTTTAGAGCTTCGGTTGACAGCCAAGAGAAGCGGGTATTGCCTTACAGGGCAGTTCCGCTTCTTTTGTTTTATAGTAGAAAAGCCTTCTCCTGTCGGAATTATGACTGCTTGACAAGGCGGCAAATGTTATAGCTATGGAAAGAAACTTAAACGGTCATCCTTGATGAGCGAAGCGAGGAAGGATCTGTCTCTGATTGTGTTTGCATAGCGACTGATTCTCATACACTGCGTAGTCAGCCGTTCGCGGGTTCAGAATGACAGTTGCCGTAGCTTTCAGTTCGTTGTGTTGCAAAGCCCCTTTAAGGGGAGAGCTCGATGAGCCCCTAGCAAAAATATAACAGTCGCCCGTTGGCGACGGCATCTTATTAGTAAGCTGCAAATCGTTCAAAAGAGTAATCGACTTAAGCTGATTTAAACATAAGATTGCCATGAGCTCCCCAGTTTCTATGCGGGATCGTATTCCGTAGTTAATTTTTAAATTTCTATGATCATCAAAACAACACACATGATCACATTCACTGCCACATATACATGAACCATGGAACGAAAGATAGCATGGAACAGTGCGTTACAAAAGTATCTGCCAACACACCTGTTTACGGCATTGGCATCAATCAATGATGATATCGCACCCGAAATTGAAGAAATTCGGCTCAGAACCGCGCGGCCTTTGATGGTGTATACATGCGGCAGCGGTTACTGTGTGGACGCACATGGCGGCCTTTCGCTCGAAAGCGGCCTTTTTGTGTCGGAAGACGATGTCAGCCACACCTTTCTTGCGCTCACAGGGCAGTCGCCCTATGCGTTTGAGGACGAGATCAGACAGGGATTTCTGACGCTGGAAAGCGGCATCCGGGCGGGGCTCTCAGGCAGTGCGCTGCTCTCGGGCGGCAGTGTACGCACCTACAAAACAGTGAGCGGCATCAACTTTCGCATACCGCGCGAGGCCAAAGGGGTCGCGCAGGGGCTGCTCCCGTTGATTACGCGGGCAAACAAACTGCAAAGCACGCTCGTGATTTCACCGCCGCGGCTTGGAAAAACCACTCTCGCGCGGGACATCGCCCGGTGCGCGGGCAGCGGCATCGGCATGGAACCGTCGCGCGTCACGGTGGTGGACGAAAGGCAGGAGATCGCCGCCAGCGTTTACGGCAGGCCGCTGTTTGACGTGGGACGCGAAACAGACGTGATATCGGGCGTGCCCAAGGCCGAAGGCGTGTTTATGGCGCTGCGCAGTTTATCGCCCGACGTCATTGTGACGGATGAAATCGGAAAAAGCGCCGATCTGGAGGCGCTGAGGGAAGTAGCCAACAGCGGCGTGGTGATGGTGGCGACAGCGCATGCGGCTGATTTTAGCGGGCTGAAGACCAAGCTTTTTTTTAAGCAGATATGTGACGAGAGAATGTTCGAGTCTTACGTGGTGCTGTCCGCGTCTCTCGGACGCATCACGGTCTCCCAAATCCATGATGGTTTGGGACAAGAATGCTTGACCGAGCCTATCCGGCTGCGGGAATCGGAGGCCGTATGAATCTGATATTGTGCGTGATGATCGTTGGTGTGTGCACCGCAATAGGCCGGATACTCGCGGGGCGCATGGCGGACCGGCTGGCTCTTTTCAGAGAGTATCAGCTTTCCTTCACGCAGCTGACAGACCGGATGGTCGGCATCAATCTGGAGCTCTATCAAGCGTTGATGTCATGCCAGGGGGCGCGTCTGAAAAGCCTGCATCATCGCTGTGCGTCCGATTTAAAAAGGATGCCGCAGGCGTCCTTCCGGCAGATATGGCAAATGAATTTAGACCGCGTGAAGCCGGAGTATAACAGCCTGCTGAAGGAAGACTGGAAAATACTGACCGAGGGGGGCGCGGCGATCGAAGCGCTTTGCATGAACCCAAGCGAAAAACAGGCGGGAATTTATTTAAAAAGGCTCTCCGGCTACACGGCCGAGCTTGAGGCAGAGAAAATTAAAAAGTGCAAGCTTTATAACACAACCGGTGTGCTGGCGGGGCTCATGATCGCGCTGCTGGTGATATAAGGGAGGATGAAGAGAATGGATATTGACCTTATTTTCAGGATTGCCGCGATCGGCATATTGATCGCCGTGCTCAATCAGCTGCTAAACAAGGCGGGGCGTGAGGAAATCGCCACGATGGTGACAATCGCAGGGCTAATCCTCGTGCTGCTGATGGTGGTGGACCTTGTCGGCAATCTGTTTGAAAATGTGAAACGCATATTCAACCTCTATTAGCCATGGAGATTGTTCGAATTGCGCTGATCGGCATCGTGGCGGGCGTGCTGGTGATCACCATCAAGCAAAAGCAGCCGGAAATTGCGCTTCAGGTCAGTATCATCGCCGGCCTTATCTTATTCATCTACGTGCTCGATTATATTGTTATTGCAATTGATTATGTCAAGGACATAGTCAACACTTACAACATTCCTTACGAGAGCATTACGGTGGTGCTCAAAATTATCGGCATCGCTTATATCTGTGAATTTGGTGTGCAGGTACTGAAAGATACAGGAGAAAATTCCCTGGCAGGCAAGGTTGAAATTGCGGGACGCGTATTCATCGTGGTGCTGTCGCTTCCCATATTGAGCTCGTTTATGACCATGGTGCTCGGGATGCTGGAATAACATATGAAGAAGATAATTATTGTTTTGGCCGTCTTGCTTTGCTTTCTGCTGATGCCGCGCACGGCGCTGGCGAATGACGATGTGGAGCAGGCCATCGAGGACGACATCGCGGATAACATTGAGCGCGCTCTTGACACGGCCGATCTGCATGAGATTGAGTCGTTTTACAACGATTACGCTCAGACGCTGTCGCCGATAACCGGGGGGACCGATATCCGCAGCTTTATGGCAATGCTCGTGGAAGGCGGTGCAGAACTCAATTTTTCGAATGTGCTGTCCATGGTAATGGGTGCGCTGTTCGCCGGTGTGAAGAGCAGCATTCCCGTCATCGTGCAGATTATCGTGGTGGCGCTCGTTTTTTCGGTCATCACGCATTTCAAACCATCGTTTGGCGCATCGGGTGTGTCCAAGGCGGCACAAACGGCGCAGTATGTGATCATCGGCACCATGACAATCGGTGTTCTCATCTCCGCTTTTTCCATCGGCACCAAAACAATCGCGGATATGACCGCTTTTACGGCCGATTTTTTTCCGCTGATGTTTACGCTGCTGACGGCGCTTGGCGGTATCACATCTTCCGCAATATTGAGCCCCGCCACCGTGTTTTTAACATCGGGCGTATCCATATTCTTTAAAAGCTTTATACTGCCGCTGATTATCGTTCTCACCGTTTTCACCATTATCAATCATTTCTCTTCATCGGTCAAACTGACCGGCTTTTGTTCACTGATCAAAAGCGTGATCAAGTGGGGCATCGGCATCAGCTTTACGATATTCCTCGGCATCATCACGATACAGGGGCTGCTTGGGTCCACCTTCGATGGGCTGTCCATCAAAACGGCCAAATACACCATCGACAAATTTGTTCCGATCATCGGCGGCATGTTTTCGGATTCGGTGGATGTGCTGCTCTCGTGTTCGCTGCTCATCAAGAATGCAGTGGGTATCGCAGGCATAATCATCATTGTGGGCATTGTGATTACGCCCGTTTTTGCGATACTCGCGCATTATTTTCTGTTTAAACTTGCGGGCGCGGTGCTGGAGCCCATCGCTGGCAGCGAAATGGGCAAATTTGCACAGGAAGCGGCGGACGTGCTGCTGTTGCTTTTTGCCGCCGTGGTGGCTGCGGCAATCATGTTTTTTGTGACAACCGCCGTGATTATCGGTGCCGGCAATGCCAATGTGATGCTGAGGTGAGGGTATGGAAAGCTTTTTAACCAATTGGGCCGTTTCGGTGGCTGTTGCCATATTGTTCAGTTCCGTCGTTTCTATGCTGCTGCCGGAAAGCGGTATAAAAAAGTATGTATCTGTTGTGATGGGGATCGTGGTGACAATTATCATATTGGCCCCTGTTGTGTCACTGTTCAGCGGTAAAGATGTTCAAACCGAGATCAAAAACGCGTTTCAGGAGGCAGACAGTGGGAAGGTTTTTGAAGTGAACGGTGAGCAGTACAAAGATTATATTTACGATCTTTATCAGGTATATATGGTGAATGATGAAAATAAAAATGAGTAATGAAAGGAAGATAAGACAAATGACGCATGTCAATGACGAAATACATGAGAAAAAGCCGGGTATCATCGCCAGATTCGTCAAGCTGGATTTTAAAAAGAAACTGCAGTATCTTGCGGTTTTGCTTATTGTGATTGTGATACTCGCCATCTACTTTGCTAACGCCGGAGCCCCGGCAATTAAAGAGCCTGCGGGCACGGGCGTAAAGCCTGTGAGTGAAGCCGCTTCGGGCAGCATTGAAGAGAAGCTTCAAGAGACGCTGTCGAAGATAGAAGGGGCGGGGCAGGTGCAGGTGATGATCACTTATGAATCCAGCGCCGAGATTGTGCCCGCCGTCAGCGTGGATACACAAACCTCCAACACGACGGATGTCAGCGAAGACGGCACCAGCAAGACGAATACGGAGAACACGCAGAGCGAGATCGTCACGGTGAATGGCAATGAAGGCGGCAATGCTCTTGTGCTTAAAGAGAAAAGCCCCCCGGTGAAAGGTGTCATCGTTGTGGCGCAAGGCGCAGATGACCTTCGTGTAAAGCTGAACCTTTTGAGCGCGGTCGAAACGATTTTAAACATCAGCCCGGATCAGGTTGATGTATATAAAATGGAAAATGAATAGGGAGTGAATCTGTATAATGAGTAAGGGAAGTGGTATAATGAAAAACAAGAAGACAGGCAGGTATTTGCTGCTGGCGGGGCTGATCGTGCTGCTCGCAGGTGTGGGGTATTTAAACTATGCCCTCGGCAACCCGGCCGGAGGGGATACCGTGGTGGATGCGTCGGCAGCGGCGTCTCCGGGCCAGGAGGTTGAGGGCGCGCTGAGCGCGGACGATCTTGCCGTGATGTCGTCTGAGAACTATTTTAAAGATTACAAGGCGAACAGAGAAAGCGTGCGGGATACCGAGGTGGCGTATCTGGACAGCATTATATCCAGCGAAAACAGCGACGCGGAGACGGTGAAGGACGCTCAAGACCAAAAAATACAGATTGTGCAGCGCATGGAATCAGAGCTCACGATTGAGGGCCTTGTGATGGCGGCAGGCTTTGATGACGCCATTGTCACAGTACAGGAGGGCTCGGTCAATGTGGTATTAAAGGCAGATCAGATATCCAAGGAAGACGCAGCCAAGGTTCTTGAGATTGTGCGTCAGGAAACGGGAGAATCGCCGCAGAATATTAAGGTTATCTTGCAGGAATAACAAAACTGTAGAAAAGTGTTAAAGTCTTTTTTAAGCAGATTGAATTGCGCTGTCCTATCTGTTATAATTTAAGCATTATTTGAAGAGGTGAGATATTTGGGCACGAACGATATCAACATGCGGGAAGAACAGAACGGCAGCATTTCTTTTGCTAACGATGTGGTGGCGACAATCGCCGGGCTTGCGACGATTGAAATCGAGGGCGTGGCCGGGATGAGCGGAGGCTTTTCGGGCGGCCTTGCCGAGCTTTTGGGCATCAAGAATTTAACCAAGGGTGTTAAAGTGGAAGTCGGCCGGGAAGAGTGCGCGATCGACCTGTTTGTGGTTGTCAACTACGGCATAGAGATTCCCACAATGTGTGAGAAAATTCAGGCGAATGTCAAAAAAGCAGTCGAAACGATGACGGGTTTGCGTGCCGTAGAAATTAATGTGCATATTCAAGGCGTAAGGGTGGAGAAGGACGCGCCGGAGGATATTAAG
>JAEZNC010000245.1 GCA_023441905.1 Bacillota bacterium
TAACACATCGGGGTATAATAACAAAAAAACAAAGGACTTCTGCTGATGAAAACCGGCTGTATATTGCTCGCCGCAGGCGCGGGCTCGCGCTTTGGAGGCAGCAAATTAAACGCATACTTAGAAGGCAAACCGATCATTGACTATATCTTAGCCAATATGCCGGTCAGATATTTTCACAAACGCATTATCGTTGCGGCCAACACGGAACTGCTTGAAGCCGGTCAGCGGTACGGCTTTGAGGGAATCATCAACGATCGCCCCGAAATGGGCGCATCGCTGAGCATTCGCATGGGGCTTCAAAAGCTCGGGGAAGCCGACGCGTGCATGTTCTGCGTGGCCGATCAGCCGCTGCTGAGAAAAGAAACGCTTGAAAACATGCTCAAAGCCTATGAGTCGGGCACCATACTGTCACTCTCGAGCGGCGGTATCACCGGAAATCCCAACATATTTCCGTCATCGCTCTTTTCGGAGCTGTCTCGTCTGACAGGCGATGAAGCCGGAAAGACGGTGATCTGCCGTCATCCCGACATGGTGCGCCTGCATACCGTTTTCGATACATCTCAGCTGCGCGATATCGACACGCAAGAGCATCTGCGTGAGGTGACCGCGCTGCTGGAAGCTGAGCCGGATCGCTTAACTTAATTTACAGGCTCGCGTATTTGCCGTACCACACGATATCGCGATAGTTTATTGTATCGGTGTCACCTTCGGTGCTGAACACGAGCACGCACGAGGAGCCATCAAGGCCTATCTGTGCTGCAAACTCAGGCTGGCGTTTCATGATTTCGTCCACAAAGCCCGTGCCGATTGCACCGGACTCTCCCGCAATCACACGCGGATCACCGACAAGAGGATTGCCGAGTATACGCATACCGTTTGCCGTCAGCACATCGTCGCACGAGAAAAAGCCGTCCGCAAAATTGCGGATAATTTCCCACGAAATCGGGTTGGGTACACCGCACGACAGCCCCGCCATAATGCTGTCCATATCGCCGTCCACGCTGCACGCGGTGCCGTCGTTTTTGATACCCGAGTCATAGTAGCACGCTGCCTGATGCGGCTCGAGAATGTATATTTTCGGGCATCTGTCACCGTAATGGTTCGCAAACACAGCCGTCATCGCAGCCGCCATCGAGCCGACGCCCGCCTGCAAAAACATGTGCGTCGGTATGATGTCGCCAAGCTGCATAATCGCTTCATAGCCCATCGTCGCATAGCCCTGCATCACCCATGTGGCGACCTGTGCGTCCCCCTCGCTCGCAGTGTCGAGCACCACTTCCCAGCCTTTTTCCGCAGCCAGCCGGTTCACCTCGCGCACGCACCAGTCGTAGTTGTCATCTGAAACCACAACCGTGCCGCCATAGCGCACGATCGCGTCGATTCTGTCCTGCACGGTGCCTTTGGGCATGTACACGATGGACTTCTGGTTAAACTCATGCGCCGCCCATGCGACGGATTTGCCATGGTTGCCGTCCGAAGCGGCCGCGAAAACGAGATCGCCGAGCTGCTGCTTAACCTCGGCGGATTTAAGATAATTAAAATCCACCTCTGAGATATCCTTGCCGAGCTTTTTGCATATGCTGCTGCCCACGGCATAAGCGCCGCCCAGCAGCTTAAACGCTTTTAAATTGCCGCGCTGTGATTCGTCCTTCACGTACATGCCCGCAAGCCCCGCCGAGGCGGCGAAGCTTTGCAGGCTCACGAGCGGCGTTTGATTGTAAGCGCTGCCCATCGATTTGTGAAAACGGTAAACCTTTTCGACTTCGCTGCTGGAAAACAGCGAAGTCTCTTTTGTAAACGCGCGCGTTTTTTTTGCATTCGGCGCGAACTTCATTACTTCCATAGCACTTACGCCTCGGCCACTTTCTTATTGAACGCCTTAATGAGCTCGTCAAGCGCCTGTGTATGTTTCGGAATATCCGTCCAGTAGCTGTCGTCCTCCCACTGGGCGAGTATCTCGTTGTATGTTTTGCCCTGCTGCTCAACCCATGTATAGTACTTTAAGTTGTGCACGGCTTTTCTGTCGTAGTAATTGAGTTCCTTCAAATAATCGATGCCGATACCGTCAAAGTAACGCGCGTTCGTTGCATGCGCTGCGAAAGCATCGAATGCGCCATGTTCCTTATTAAGCTCCTGAAGGCGGCTCCCATACATCTCGATGGAGTCGGTCAGTATCGTGACAATGACATCGTCCTCTTTGAGTTCGAAGTACTTTGCGTATTTAATGGCCGCAACGATATTCGCCGCGCCGGAAATGCCAACCCAGTTCAACTTATCGATCACATCACTGCTGACGCCCTTTTCTTTAAGCAGCTTGAGGCCTTCGGGCTCGTTGAACATTCTGATCCACTGCATCGGGATCTCATCGTCAACAGCAACGGCCACATCAGTGTTCTTCACGTTATGGATCCACGGAATATGCTTATCGCCGATGCCCTCAATGCGGTGCGCGCCGAAGCCGTTCATGTAGATTGTGGGGCACTGCAGCGCCTCGGAGGCCGCGATACGGCTCTTCGGGAAAATTTTCTTTAAGTAATCACCCGCCGCGATGGTACCCGCCGAGCCTGTGCAGCTGATATAGCCGTGCAGATTGCCGCCAACCTTTTTAAGCACCTCTTCAATCGCGCTGCCCGTCACTTCATAATGCCACAGATAATTGCCGAATTCCTCAAACTGGTTGAATATCATGAGGTCCTGCCCCGAGTGGCGCAGCTCCCAGCACTTGTCGAATATCTCTTTCACATTGCTCTCGGTACCCGGCGTTTTGATTGTCTCGCCCGCGACGGTCTTGAGCCATTCAAAGCGTTCCTTGCTCATGCCCTCCGGCAGTAT
>JAEZNC010000264.1 GCA_023441905.1 Bacillota bacterium
TCGGCCGGTTCGGCCTCCAGCTTGCGCTCGGGTATGCCGGTAAAATCGAACGTCACAAACTCCGCCGACGCTTGCGTGCTCGCCGCTTTTGAGGCCAGTGTTTTGAGTTCGCCGCCGGAGAACCCGAGCAGACGGCGCAGCACGCTGTCCTGCCGCAGCAGCTCCAGCGCCGCTTCCTTTTTGCCGAGCCTCAGCGTTCCGCCCGTCAGATAATAGATCAATACCTTATCCGTGTTCATGCTTCCCACCTATTCGAATGTCACGCTGGTGCCGTATGGGGCGGGCTGTTTGCCGCCCTTGGTGAGCACCCAAAGCACCCTTTGGCTCACCCGCTCCGGAGCGCTGCCGTCGCCGTCCGTGAATATCACAACGAGCGATACCTTGAGGCTGTCCGCCAGCGCAAAGACAGGCTTGAAATCGGTGCCGCCGCTTTTCTCGCGCGCTTTCACATGCCGGTATTCCTCGGCGGGCAGCGGTTTGGTGCACGCGGTGTCAAACTCGGTCACGAGTATCTGCGCGTTGGTAATGCGGTTCACCGCCATCAGCTCGTTAAAAAAGGTTTGCAGCTGCTCGTTGGATATCGAGCCGCTTTCATCGAGCGCGATCAGCACCCTGAGCCCCACGCTGCGTTTGCTGCCCGGATAACTGTCGTACCGGCGCGATTCGCGTTTGTAGGTCGCGCGCGTCTGCATGCGCCCGCGGCCCGTCAGAAACCGCTTGAACATGGTTTTCCAATCGATCCGCGCCTGCGCGTAAACCGTATCGAGCTCGCCCGAAATGCCCTGCGGTACCTCGCGGCCCGGCCGCGCTTCGTCAATCAGCTCGCGAAGAGCGCTTTTAAGCGCCTGTTCGTTCACCTGCGACACATCTTCCTCGCTCTGTATATCGGCTTCAAGCAAACTGCCGCTGCTGAGCCTTAAAGACACGGTGCTTTCGCGCTGCACGAGGCTGATCCTGTCGTCCAGCAGGCTGATCAGCTCCGCGTAGTAGCGCTCGGCACTGGCGCCGCGCTCAAGCGGCTGACGGATTTCCTTTTCTATTTTTTCTGTGGTCACCGCATCGGGCGGCAGCATCTCGGGCGGCAGCTGATCGTTCACCGCCATGTCGCAGCACACCGCCCAGAGCAGCGGGTCGCGCTCGCCGCGCCGCAAAGCATGCAGCAGCAGCAAGTGCAGCAGCTCATGCAGCAGCGCACCGACCGCCTGCACGTCGGATAAACTGCCAAACCAATCCGCGTTGTATATGAGAACGGGAGAAGGAAACAGCGACATCTTCATTTTCACCGCTGAGTTGCTTTCCTGCAAAGAGATGCCGGCCGCCAGAGACCCGTAAAAGGGCTGACTCAGCAGCAGTTTCATCACCGCGTCCTGTATGCGCATAAAAGCTCCTCCTCCCTGAAATGGTGTTTATGAAAGCAGCTCCAATATCTGTTCGGAGAGCGTGCCAAATACCGTCGTGCGCTGGGCCGTGTCCAAAAACAGCTCCGGCTTCTCGGCGGCCAGCGTTTTGAAAAACAGCAGCGCAAACTCCTCGGGCAGGGAATTAAGCATTTTATCGATGTTCTCGCCCTGCGCGTCGCTGCCATCCAGAAGCGAGACAGTTTTTTTAAGCACGAGGCTTAGAAGATCGAGCCTGCCGCCCGCCGCAAGCTTTTCCATCTGCGCGCGCACCGTTTCATAATCGGCGAGCAGCTCCCGGGCGGACGGAATCGTGTAGGCGCGGTTTTTGAGGTAACCGAAGAACGACGCGGCCGTTTCGGGCCCGAGTATGCCCGCAATCAGCTCCTGCATCAGCGCTTCGGGCAGCGTGCAGTTGTTGAGCAGCTGCTGCACCCGCGTCCAGCCGCGCGGCGTCGGAGATTTCGCGGTGGCGGTGCTGTCGGCGGCTTTTTTTACGCGCAGCAGCATATCGGGGCAGGCACTAAGATACCCGAGCACATCGTCGCACGGGCCGTTTTGCAGCGAGTAAACGATATAATCCTCAAGGTTCGCCGTGATTTCCACCGTCACAAAGCGGTCGATCATTGCGTCGTCGAGCGAATTCACCGCGTAATTGAGCGTATCCGGGTTCATCGTCACGCCGATTTTCCAGCCCGGCGCGAGGCTGTGGCCGTTGATTTTGCGTTCGAGCAGCAAAGGGTAAAGCACCGAAACGGTATCGGTCGGCACGCGGTTGATCTCCTCGAGCACAAGCAGCCCGGATTCCGGGAAAAACCCTTCCGCCACGGCGTTGCAGGTGGGCAGAAACTGAGGCGCGAGATAGCGCGTGATGCCTTTTTCGCGGTCTTTATCCGGCAGCCCCATAAAATCAGGGCCTTCCATCGCCGCGGCGTACAGCCCCATGTAGCCGATGCCGAGCTCCGCCGCGCACTGCTGAAAGGCGGAGGTTTTCCCGACGCCGCGTTCGCTGACGAGCGCCGTCACGCTGTCGGTATTTTGATAAAGCTGCTTGATGCACGCTTTGGCTTCGCTGATCCTCATACGGTTTTTCCCTCTCTGTTTTGTTACCAAAATTGTACCATATATATGAATATATCAACAGATAGCAAATGCCAAGAGCATTCAAGTCATCGAAATAAAAACGGTAATAAAAAAGCCAGCTCAGCGCTGACTTTTTAATGGTTCGATTATGCATTCGCCTTGAAAGGATAAGACAATGCTCTCAATTGTCACTATTCGGCTGCGGGTTTCTCTTTGCCGATTTTCTCTTTGAGCTCATCAACGGTGATTTTGAATGTTCCTTCACCGAATATCAGCTGGTCGTTTTTCGAGGGCAATGGCCTTGCATAGGTTACGCCATCCGGCTGTAAGAACAGCTTGCCGTCATAAGCTCCCCAGATTCCGAACATCTGCTGTTCGTTGCTCTTGATAAAGCCAGTGGAATCAGCAAGAAACAGCAATACCTGCTCGCCTTCCTTAAGCGGAAAGAATCCGTCTATACCTGTAACCATTTGATAATCGGACGGCATGGGGTCTCCCGTCTCAAACGCCTTCTTTTCGCTGGGACAGTTCTTATTGTATTCACCGTAAGTTGTTCGTCCGCCCATTTCGATGATCAGAATTGTATCGCCTTCCGTCAGTTTATCACCTCTGAATATGCTGCCGATTTTAAACTCAGATAAAGTATAGACTATATTATTCTGAAAGACAGGTTTAGAAGAAATACAAGCACCTGTTACGACAAAATCAGCATCTTTGTTGAGCTCATCTAATGAATCGTAAACGAGTTTATCTGTCGAATTTGAAATATATCTTATTTCATTCTCATCATAAATTGGTTCAACAGCCGACGGTACAGGTGTGCTTGATTCCGTAGCGGATACTGTTGGTTCACTCTCCGGTTTGGCAGTATCTTCAACGATTTGGGTCGTTTCCGTATTGACAGCATCAGCCGATACAGCAGACTGAATCTCTTGTTGAGAAGAGCAAGCTGACATAAGCATTAATACAGTGATTGAAAGAATTGTGATTACCCTATTTTTCATTATTGCTGGCTCCTGTATCTTCATCCTTATATTTACATTATTATAGTATATATTATCATACTAATTATATTTTGTAAATTGCAAGTGTTGTGATTGTTATACAATTCAGGTTTTGTTGTCTTATTATCTATGAAACAAAAGAGACAAGCCATTTATCAGCCTGTCTCTTGAGGATAACAAAACCCATAAGTTTATTTAGCTTTTGGTTTGTCTTTGCCTATTTTCTCTTTGAGCTCGTCCACGGTGATTTTGAACGATTCCTCACCAAATTCAATTGTATCGTTTTCTGATGGCAGCGGATTCGCATACGTTTTTCCATCCGGCATTAATAAAAGCTTGCCGTCATAATCTCCCCATATGCAGTATGTTGTTCCTTCAATGCTCTTGAAATAGCCGGTGGAATCACCAAGAAACAATAAAACCTGCTCGCCTTCTTTAAGGGGAAAATGGCCATCAATTC
>JAEZNC010000284.1 GCA_023441905.1 Bacillota bacterium
GCCAAGGAAAATGCCCAGTGCGATCATGATAATGCCGGCGATTTCTCCATGGCGTTTTGGTTCCGTAATGGCTTGTTTTTTAGTTGATTTTTTCTTTGAGTTGCCTTTCGGCATGTGTTTCACCTCGGCATCATTATATCATACCGAGGGAAATATACAATCTTTTATGGGATGAAGGCTTGACTGTTTGGTTTATTTAACCATTATCAAACTCCCGCCAACTCTTTTATCCTGATCAAAGCGGCCGCAAACGTGCCGACCTCGTCGATAATGCCGCACTGCACGGCCTCGTCACCCACGAGCACGGTGCCCACATCATTGGCCATTTCACCCGTCAGTGTCATGAGCTCACGGTACTTGGGCTCAGATATTTTAGAATGCACGCATACAAAATCAACAATGCGCTTCTGCATTTTGTTGAAGAAATCAAACGTCTGAGGCACGCCGATGATCACGCCGCTCATGCGGATTGGGTGAATTGTCATACTGGCTGACGGCGATATGTATGAATAACTTGTCGATACGGCCAGCGTGACTCCAATGCTGTGGCCGCCGCCCAGCACGAGCGACACGCTCGGCTTGCTCATGCCGGCGATCATCTCGGCGAGCGCCAGCCCAGCCTCCACATCGCCGCCGACTGTGTTGATTAACAAAATAAAGCCGCGCACAGTCGGATCCTGCTCGATCATGACAAGCTGCGGCAATATATGCTCATATTTCGTGGTCTTGTTCTGCGGCGGCAGATTGATGTGCCCCTCAATCTGCCCGATGATGCTGACCACATGGATGGGAGACTGTGTGAGCGGCGCGCCGTACTCTTTGATTTCCGCCCCTTCTTTTTTGCTGTCCGTATTTCTTGCCTGATCCTCGTTTGTATTCTGCATAGCGACCCCTTTTAATTAAGCGTTGGTTTCGTTTATTATCCGCAAAATGAGGCGCAATTATTGATGCTACTTCGGATCGAGCATCATAGGCTGCAGCTGAATGCCGTCGAGTGCCGATTTGGCCGCATCAACGATTAAATTCATGTCGGCTACAATCGATGATTCCTTTTTTTTATGATTATCCTGTCGGTACGGCACAAAATACATATGTCGTGTGTTGAGCAGCACACCCAAATTTTTCGCGTTCGCCGCGAGCGCGTCGTTTGTGGATACCGCGATCAGCACCGGTGCTTGATTGCGCAGATGCGCTTTGGCCGCCAGCAGCACGGGTGTGTCGGTGATTCCGAGAGCGAGCTTGGCAAGTGTATTGCCCGTACATGGCGCAATAATCAGCAGATCGAGCAGCTTTTTAGGGCCGATCGGCTCCGCCTTCACAAGGTCGTCGATGATTTCTTTTCCCGTCACGTCGGTTAAATATGCTTTCAGATCAGTCGATTTAATAAAACGCGTATCAAGAGTCGCGGCGTTGTAAGACAATATCGGCGTCACATCCGCGCCGTTTATCACGAGTGTTTTTATCGATGGGAGTATATCCGCATATGTGCAAAACGAGCCGGTCAGTGCAAACCCAATTCTCTTTCCGGTCAGTTCCATTGTTTCAGTTCCTCTCTTTCAAAGCTGTGCAGCATCGCCCTTGCTGCAGAAACCGGAAAATAAAGCCCCGGCAGGCTCGGTTCAACGTGCACATTGACCATACATTTCTCGGCGAGCTTTAAGTCCATGCCATACGGCGGCGACGCAAGCTCGATCACATGAACATTTCGCCGGATGGCGAGCAGTTCGTTTTCCTCAAAGATATGAACGGGCACCGTATTAAATATCACGTCGGCCCACGTCAGCGACTGCTTCAAATCGTCTATGCGCACGCCGCTGAGCCCTTCGTCCGCGATGAGCTCTAAGTCTCTTGCTTTGCGCGCGGCGGCCGCCACCTTTGCCCCGTTCGCTTTAAGCAGGCGGCACAGAAATTTTGATATGCGGCCATACCCCACCACGAGGCATTTGGTATCGCAGAATGCCGTTTCAGAATATTTCGCATACGCGCAGAGGGCCGCCTGCGCTGTGAGCAAGGCATTGCGTATCAGAAAGGCTTCGTCATCGTTGAAATCCATGTATCTCACATGCCCGTGCATCACGGCTTTGGCGTCATCATCGCACCGGCCCAGCACATAAGCGCTGCTGGGATAGCGCCGGACAACGGAAGCGAGCTCGAGCGGGGCATCGGCAAAAGGCGCTTTGATGCTGCCGTCCGGGTTGCGGTAAGGCACCGGCAGGAAAATATAATCCGGGGCGGCCATATCCTCATCCGCGGCCCCGAGCTTTTCAAAGCCCTGAAGGCCCACGATGTGCCCTTTCTCCTTGAGCATATCCGCAAGCGCAAGCTGGCGTTTGTCTCCGCCGATGATCAGTATGCGTTTCATAACGAAACCCCTTTACCGTTAAACATACGTTATCATATGCGGTTTTTATATGAGGGGTGAATGAATAAACACGAAGGCGGACAGGCCGCCAAACGGCCGGATTGTGAGACTTGTCGTTATGTCCGCTGCACTTAAGTTCGCAATCGTAAACGCACGAAAGTGTTCAATAGAATTGACACTTTCCATCAAATCAGTATTGTTTTAACAATGACAGTATCAATAAATGAGCAGTCAGCGATTGCGGTATTAATGGACCTTTTAAAGTCATCCTAGGCTTCGGTCTTCCTTTAAAAGCCTCTATCAAATGATGAAATTAACGAGTTGGCTGGGGCTTAACGTTTTCTCTGCCCCCGTTACTTATCTGCGACAGCTCTCGGGTCACCCCTATAGGGATAGCGTCTGAAAGGGCCGCGATAAAAGGTTTTTGCACTCTGAAACCGACGAATGAAATAAGGCTTTTCTTTGTAAGGAATCCGGAATTTTCCCCATGCGCTGTATTCGAGCCTAATATTCAATTGTAAAAATACGATAATTATAGTATAATAAACTATAAAATTAATAAAATCAGGTGATCGAAATGAGTCATTGGGAGTACAACATGGTTTGTTGTGGTGCGTATGCCAAGGCTGATTATTCGAAACCCAATGTATACGTTATCGACAGCAATCAAAATGAAGCCCATACGAACAGAACGGGCGTCACCCCTCTTGATTATGTCCATGATATGGGCGCGCACGGCTGGCAGCTGATCTGCCAGATCCCGCCGACGTCGTCGGTCAGCATTGTGCCAAACCAAATTTTGTTTTCGTTCAAAAGATCGGTCGACGACGAGCCGGCCTAATCCCATCGAAACCAACCGCAACAGGCTTGTAGCTCAAAGTCTTTTTTTGTGTAACGCAAACCCGAATCAGCAATACCAACGCGCTTAATTTTTTTCTTTACCCTTAACGAAAACTTGTTGACATTTTATTGTATTTAGTCTACCATTGTAGACGTTAAGTTATTTTTTTCTTCCTTTGGCTCAAGGAGGGTATTATGAATGAAGCGTTATCAAGGCAGGAATGGGTGCTGATGGAGGCGCTCTGGCAGAAGGGGCCGCTCTTTCTGTCGCAGATCATGGAAGCTGCCTCTAGCGCTGTGGACTGGAACAAGAGCAGCTATCTCACTTACTTAAAGCGCATGGCGGACAAAGGGCTGATCGGGTTTACGAATATCAGCGGCAACCGTTGCTATGCCCCGCTTGTGAAGCGGGAAGACTGCATCGACAGCGAAAGCAGCTCTATACTATCCAAATTGACGGAAGACAGCACGCGGCTGCTGCTCGCGAGCATGATTAAAAAAAGCGGTTTAACCGAAAAAGAACGTGACGAACTGCTCACGCTCATCGCAGCGCTCGGCAGCGAACAGGAGGAGTAATATGGACATGCTGAACACATTGTTTGAAATTACAGTCTACTCCGTCATTATCGTCATCGCGACAATGCTGCTCAAAGCCGCGTTCAAGCGCCGCATGTCGCCATGGCTGCACTATGCCGTCTGGGTTGTGCTGATACTGCGGCTTATGCTGCCTGTAACGGTGGAGAGCGGAATTCATGTGTTCACGGTTCCCGCGCAAGAACAAACCCAACCCGCTGCCGCACCGCAAACACAAACAGCCGCTTCCGCGGACGCGGATATAAGTTCGAATGATGCCATCGGTTTTCATCCGCAGCCGGTCGCGGATGATAGTCCAGCTTCCAGCGCCGTCTCCCCCGCCGCTTCACCAAATCCGGTCACAGGGCAACCGCTATCAACAGAAAACGTTCTTTTGATTATATGGCTGTCGGGCGCGGGCATATCCGTTCTGTATATCATCATCTTGTATGGCACACTGCGCCGCAGGGTGCGCAAAAACACCGCGCTGCCCTCCGCGCGGCTGCTCGCGCTTTTCGAGCAAGTGAAAACCGAAATGAACATCAGGGCGCACTTAAAGCTCGTCTGTCAGTATACATACGGCACCCCCGCTTTGCTGCTGCCGCGAACCGTGCTGATGCCTGTGGATACGCTCGTAGCCTTAGACGACGAGCAGAT
>JAEZNC010000172.1 GCA_023441905.1 Bacillota bacterium
TATCGATATCGGGCAGAGGCGCTGCGAAGCTCAGAAACTTCCTCACACGGACGGTCTTTGAATGCGCGCCCGGACGTTTTGTTTCGTACTGCTGCGAATAGTGAATTTTTTGTCGTCCGTCATGGGTGCGCCACGTATCGCCGCACAGGCGTATCCATTCATAGGGAGATGCCGGGCCGCAGCCGTTGATTGTATGGTGCAGATTATCGAACACGACGGGAATTCCGAGACGGTGCCCCGTCTCGAGCACATCGGCAATGCTGTAATAATGATCGTCATTTTCTATCACAAGGCGGCTTTTCACAGCATCATTCAGGTAAGCGAAGTTCGTTCGAAAACGCGCAAGCGCCTCCTTCTTATTGCCCGAAACACCGCCGATATGCAGCACAATTTTGTGGCTGCAGTCCGTCTGCAGTGCGCTCAATACGCGTTCATGATAAACAAGATCGTCGATTGACCGCGCAACCACCTCGGCGTTCGTTGAATTGAGCACGGTATACTGCCCCGGATGCATCGAGACGCGCATGGATGAGTGCCTGATGAGCTGCCCAATCTCGGACAAGCGAGCAACAAAATATTCGCGCCATGCAAACGACACCGCGGGATGAGAGCCGAACGGCACCAGATCCGAGCTGACGCGAAATAACCGGATGCCGTTTAACATGTTGTAACGAAGTATATTTTCGAGCGCGTTTAAATTATGCGCCGTCAGCGCTTTTAGCCGCTCCGGCGATGCCCCCTGAAGCCGGCAGGTTTTTATTGCCGTATCCATAACGCCGAGCGCGAGGCATGCGTAGCCCACGTTGATGGCGCGTTTATGATTTCCGTTTGTCATATCGAACAATTCTCCGTCCGCAGAAAAAGCCCTTATGAGAATTATGTCCATAATTTCGTGACACAACGTGTGGTAAAATGGTATATTTAACTATAAATTTTGTTTGGAGAAGACGCATGATCGATTATGTCAATACCATTAGTGTTGAGGATTATAACGGCTTGCGGTGCAGTGTGGGCTGGAGTTCTGTGGAGGAAAAGCAGGCCAAGACCGGGATTGACAACTCATTTTTTCTGGTCGCGGCTATGGCGAACGGCTGCCCGGCGGGCATGGCGCGCGTGGTCAGCGACGGCGGTTATTTTATGTTGATTGTGGACGTTGTCGTCCATCCCGATTTTCAGGGCAGGGGCATCGGCCGCGACATGATGGCACAGGTGATGAACCGAATTCACACGCACTTGCAGCCCGGGCAGCAGGCCATGATCAACCTGATGGCGGCCAAGGGCAAGGAGCCGTTTTACAAGAAGTTCGGCTTTATTGAGCGCCCCAACGACAAGCATGGCGCGGGCATGATCATGTATTTAAAGCCGGACGAACAAACGGAACAAACCGAATAATAACACAAGTAAAGTATCTCGCTCATGCCTTTTTCGGGCATAGCCGCCATGTTATAACGCCATCGGCAACGGCATGCTCATAATATCTGCCCCCTCCTCTTTGCATACCGCCACATAGCCGTCTCGTCAGCAAGCAAAACATGGTATAATCATATGTAATTATTTCTAAAGAGAGGGTTTTATATGCAATTAAGATCAGCCGACAAAGCCGATTTACCCGGGCTCTTAAGCCTTTATTCACAATTTCGCCATACGCCGATACCCGAGATGGACGATCGGATCATGACGATTTGGGAACAGATCATGGCGGATAAGAACCAGCATGTGATTGTGGGCATTGAGGACGATAAAATCGTCTCATCGTGCGTGCTGCTCATCGTGCCCAATCTGACGCATGACCAGCGCCCATACGCACTGATTGAAAACGTGATTACCGACGAAGCGTACCGACATAAAGGCTATGCTTCCGCCGTTCTCGATTATGCGAAAAGCATCGCTAAACAGGCGCATTGCTACAAGGTGATGCTGCTGACAGGCTCCAAGCTCGAAAGCACACTTGCGTTTTATGAGCGCGTCGGCTTTAACCGCAGCGACAAAACGGGGTTCGTGCTTTGGTTTGACTAATCAGTGCCGAAAAATCGAGCCAAAAGCCGAACCGCGGTATGCACAGGTTGAAGAGGCGCGTCTTATCACATGCATTTATTCTATCTAAGACGCATACTTAGGCTTGTCCTTGAGGAGAAGCTGCCGCCGACAGGCGACTGATGAGATTTTTGCTTTGTCAGCCTTTTTTGACACCTCATCCGGTGCTTCGCACCGCCTTCTCTTCTGGAAGAAGGTTTTCACAAGTCATACTATTTATATCTTATATAAAGCATATTATATCGTGAAAACCAGTTTACTCATAGCTTAAGCCTTAAGAAACCGGGGGTATTCTTTAAACAAAAAAGCCGCAGACGTTCAACCTCTGCGGCTCAAATGCTTTGATTCTTCAGACAGTTTTCAAACCGCCCATCGCACGGGTAATCTCCTCCACATAATCCGCCGCTTTTAGCAGCGACGCATCCACACTGCCGCTCGCCTGTGTAATGGCCTCTATCGTTTTTGTCGCAAACGCGCTCGTATCAGCCACTTCCTTCACCGATTCCCGGGACTGTGTGGCAAGATCCCTTATGGCTTGCGCCACCACGGCAAATCCCTTTCCCGCCGCGCCGGCACGTGCCGCTTCCACAGACGCGTTGAGCGATAAAATCTGAGTCTGCAAAGCCATATCGTTGACCAACCGCGCCATTTTGTTGTATTGCTCAATTGCCTCGCCCACATTCGTCACATCGGCCAAAACCATTTCAAACTGCGTCTTTATGTCTTGCAGTTCCGTCTGTATCCTGTTCAGGTTATCAAAGCTGTTGTGTCGTTCCCCGATAAACGCTTCGTGCTCGCGCAATATATCCTGGCGCGTTTTTTCCATGCAGTTCTCGGGCACATTGATGCCCTTTGCAATACGGACGGCGAGATCACTGCAGGCCTCACAGCCGCAGGCATAGCAGTTATGCGAGCGCTGCTCCGGTGTGGTTTTGCCAAGCTGCCTATACGCTTGCTCCACATCATCCTCTGTATAGGCGATGGGCGTAACCGGCTGGGTCGTATAACCACGAACAAAATCAGCGAGCTTGAGTTTCTTGTCAAACAAATCAAACAGCTTCGTCATCTGTGCCTCGTCGGTTTTCTCGTACATTTTCATCGCACTTTGCCGCTGATCGTCCATCACGCGGTTGATACGAAACACCGATTGATCTTTGATACACCCGGTTCCCGCATTACAGCCGTCCGGGCAATTGAGAACGTCAAAAATTGCAGGTAAATTGCTCTCGGACTCGCGTGCGAACTCATCGATATGACCGTATACTGTGTTTTGACCTTCGGATTTATCCACGCGTAAGGCTTTGCCGATATAAAACTCCACATTTTCTTTGAGTCCGCCGGGCATCGCATAAATTCTCCCAAGTGATGAGGCCACATGGTCGAACTCAAACGTCGCGTCCGGCACCTCGATGCCTTTTTGGCTCATATACTCTGCAAGCCGCTTAAATGTCACGTTGTAGCTCGCGATATGCGTTTCGTCAAACTCGTTCTTCTTTGCCACGCATGGCGAGAGCACGGCAATTTTTTCTGTGTTGTGCAAATACTTTCTTAAAAACACCGCGGTGCAAAGCATGGGGCTGTGCACAGGAGAAAGCAGGCCGACGAGTTCCGGCCGGTGTTTTTCCACATACGCGACAATCGCTGGGCACGGCTGAGTAATCAGCGTTTGCGGATTACGCTCTTCGATATAGCGGATGTGCGCCCATGTGCAGATGTCAGCGCCGAGCGATACGTCCACAACGGTTGTGACCCCCTGTGATTTGAGCCACGCAAGAATCGCATCTCCATTGGCAAAGTTCGATCGGAACGAAGGTGCCACCATGAGCGTGACGGCATCACCGCGTTCAATGTCGGCAAAGAAGCGCTCCGTATCATCAGCGAAAGTTCGCGCATCATGCTGACACACCTCAAGGCAGGCGCCGCAAGCGATGCATTTTTCCGTATCAATTTTAACTTTGATTGTACCGTCTTCAAGATATGCGATATTGGCTTCGTGAATAGGGCAAACACGCACACACCGGTTACACCCTTCGCATTTTGAGGGGTCTGTGATGATGATGTCTCTCATTGCTGTTCTCCTGTGATGTCAAAACTTTATTATACTTTATCGGTGCTGGGACGTTTTTCTTTAACGGCATTGTTAAATTTGTATCAATTTTTTATGATCTGTCGACAAAAAAACGTTCGGCTTTGCCCAATAAGGGTATAATAAAAACGCATCTTTATCGTACGCAAGAAGGAGTATCTCATGAAAAAAAGCTTTTTAGCCGCAGCCGTTTTTCTCTCGTTGCTGGCAGGCGGCTGCAATTCCAATCAAAACGCACCCGCTTCGCCGTCCCCCGTGGCGGCTTCGTCGCCCACAGCAACGGCTGTACCCGAAGCGATTGGTGCGGTGGACGATATAAGTCCCGAGCAGGTGGCGTACATTGATTACTTTGACGACCGCAGCCCAGCCGGTGTCGCGTCGGTCACATATTCCAAAACGGATGCAATACAAGACGTGCTTGATTGGCTCGCGCAGCTCAAGCTTAAGGAGCAGACTGACGCTGAGCCCACAGCAGCCCTCGGCACATGGGGCGAGTATCAAATCAGGCTTTTCGACGGCAGAGAAATCACCGTGTCATTCAATAAGAACACCGTGGCGGACGAAAGCGGACGTTATACCTTTGAGGACCCGTCCGGCCAAAACCCTGCCGATACAGTCTATACGGTATGGATGGCACCCCAGCGGCGGGATTACCCGGTGGGTACGGATCAGATCATCGTGGAGCTTTTTAATCAGACAGGCGGGGAAATCGCGATCACGTTTGTGCCAACGCTCGAAAAGCAGAAAGCAACGGGCTGGAGCGCAATGACTTGCGAAAGCCAGTTCTGTGCCTCGTCCGACCCCGTGGATGTACCGGTGTTTCCGATGACGATTGACATGAAAACGTGGTACCCGTCGAGCCCCGCGGGCACATACCGGCTGTCGATGGAGGCGTTTGATCAAAATGGCAATCCCGTTACGCTGGCGTGCGTGTTTAACCTGACAGAGGAATGAGACTTGGTCGGATTCATACCTGAAAGGCATGCCATCCAGTGTAATCCCTTTTTGATTCTGCAAAAAGCAGCCTATCCTTATCCCGGCTTTGCGGGGCAGCAAATGCACGCTGCGCTTATGCGGTCTTTAAAGCAACGATATGTCTTTATCTTATGCTCAAGATGAGTGTTTTGAAAGAAACTGATATCAGCGAAAGACGGGTGTTGCACAAGCGATTTCGAATGAATACGGTGTTCAGCTGTCACTGACTAGCGACACCTCATCCGGCGCTGCGCGCCACCTTCTCCTCAAAGGAGAAGGCTTATCCCGCTGTACCCGGTAGTTTCAAGGACAAAAAAAGAGCCGCGATGGCTCTTTTTCTTAATGTCAGTCCATTGACTTGCTCACATAACTCATGTAGTTGATTGCAACAGTGTACTTATTCTCAGCTTGGTATTGAGATAATCGTAAATTATTATCATTAATGCTCCATTCCAAGCCTTCATTCCCGTCATCATCATAAACGGGATTGCCTTCACCAAACTCAGCCGTTAGCTGATCGGATACGGATTTATAAAACGCATCACGATCTTCCTGTTTTTCGAAGCCCTTCCACAGGCCGACCCCCACGTTTGACATGTACTCATCTGTTGAAGAATAAATATGGCCTTCCCATTCACTATTCCATACCTTCAGATTCTCGAATGTAAAGTTCTCTGCAACTTCGGCGCTCGTCTGGTTCACCTTGTATCCGCTCAGAAGGCCTTTCACCGTGTTGGGATCCGGCGCATCCTGAAAATCGGCAATAAAATCCTCAAATGTACTCCATTGTTTCGGCGCGCATCCCGCCAAAAGCCCCACACTCATCACAACAATAAAAAGTAGCAGTAACCAGCGTTTCATATTGTCCCCTCCGTTTTGTTATTTATGTGTATATTATACCATGTATATCCTTCCAGTGCTGTATTTTTTCAGATAACACGAACAGCTCGGCCTGCCAACCCTTTATCACAGTATCGCATAAGCCGCATTATTCGTAGGAACGGGCCTTATCGTGCCAAAGGTATCCGGCAAAAACCAATGGTATGCGATGTTTATTCTCTCTTACATCGCTATCTGCCGACGCCGGCATAATCCATACCTATGCCGTTTTTAACGAATTGAACTTAAAGCATCACTCTGTGTCTCTGTACAAAAAAGCCAGCTCAGCGCTGACTTCTTTGACTCCAATAAGAGCTTTGAGGCTCCTTTTTGTTCGTTATTCAAGTATGTACGGCGTTTCCTGATAGACGTAATAGTTGAGCCAGTTGGCAAACAACAGATGCGCATGGCTGCGCCACGTCACCATCGGCTGCTGCTCGGGGTCATCATTCGGAAAGTAGTTCCTCGGCAACGCGATATCCAGCCCCTTCTTGATGTCGCGGTTGTACTCGCGCGCCAGCGCGAGCCTGTCGTATTCGGGATGCCCCATCACAAATATCTGCTTGCCGTCCATGGCCGATACGAT
Organism: Bacillota bacterium; assembly: GCA_023441905.1. Classification (GTDB taxonomy): domain Bacteria; phylum Bacillota; class Clostridia; order Christensenellales; family SZUA-584; genus SZUA-584. The sequence continues at coordinate 6,561 of JAEZNC010000172.1, forward strand.
ATAGATGCCCGATTCCTTGGACTCGGACAATATCTGCAGCCGTTTATCCTTGACGATGTCCTTGTGCTTTACCTCGGTATATCGCGAATGCGGCACGTAAAACGTATCGTCAAAGCCGCGCAGCAGCTTCATTTTAATCTGGGCTTTGTCCGCCGTGTGCAAAAACACACCAAACTTCTTTTCGGGCAGCGCATACTTTGGAATGCCATAGTGGTAATAAAGCCCCGCCTGAGCGCCCCAACAAATATGCAGCGTGGAAAACACGTTGGTTTTGCTCCACTCCATAATCTCGGTCAGCTCTTTCCAGTAGTTAACCTCTTCATACTCAAGCTTTTCCACCGGCGCGCCCGTGATGATGAGCCCGTCGTATTTATGGGCGCGGATCTCATCAAACGTTTTGTAAAACGTATTAAGGTGCTCCTGCGAGGTGGTTTTGGATGAGTGTGTTGCCGTTTTCAGCAGCACCGGGTCCACCTGAAGCGGCGTGTTGCCGATAAGGCGCAGCAGCTGCGCTTCCGCGAGAATCTTATCCGGCATAATGTTGAGGATCACAATTTTCAACGGCCGAATGTCCTGATGCATCGCGCGCACATTCGTCATCACGAATATGTTTTCTTTGCTCAGCTCCTCATATGCCGGCAGATTTTCGGGTATTTTAATCGGCATAATTTACTCCTTTCACTCCGTCTTGCAGGCGCTGATCAGGTCTTCAAGCGTGACCGTATCCACAACGGCGTTAATCCTGCGGGAAACTTCATCCCACACATATGTTTGAATGCAGCTTCGCAGATTCGTCTCCTCCTGCTCGTTCTCATCAACAATAGATAAATTGCCCTCAAGCACATTCAGCACCTCGCCCACGCTGATGAGAGAGGCAGGCCGGGCCAGCATATAGCCGCCGCTTGCTCCCTTCATGCTGCTCACAAGCCCGGCACGCCGCAGCGCGCCGAACATGCTTTCCAGATATCCGTCGGACAGATGCTGCCTTTTGGCTATAGTCATCAGCGCAATCGGTTCCCCGTTTGAATTCATGGCGAGATCGGCCATAGCCCGCAAGCCGTATCGTCCCTTTGTGGAGAGTCTCATTCCGATTCTTCCTGCCCCTGCCTGTAATTATCGATGGCCTTTTTAATGGCTTCCTCCGCAAGCACCGAGCAGTGAATCTTCGCGGGCGGCAGGCCGTCCAGCGCCTCCACCACTTCCGCGTTCTTGAAGCTGAGCGCTTCGTCTATCGTCATACCTTTGATTAAATCCGTGGTCACACTGCTAGATGCGATCGCCGCGCAGCAGCCGAACGTTTTAAACGACGCGTCTTGAATCACGCCATCCTCAATTTTCAAATACATCCGCATGATGTCTCCGCAGCGGGCATTGCCCACCTCACCAACCGCGTTGGCGCCTTCCAATTCGCCCACGTTATGCGGATTCGCAAAATGATCCATCACTTTTTCACTGTACATCTCTTCATCCTTTCTGGCAGAGCGGCGACATCTCACGCAGGTCTGCCACCACTTGTTTGAGCGCCTCTACCGTATCGTCAATATCCTGCCGCATTGTGGACTTGCCGAGTGTGAGCCGGCAGGAGCCGTGTGCGGTTTCATGCTTAAGCCCGATGGCCAGCAGCACATGCGAAGGGTCGAGCGAGGCCGACGAGCATGCGGAGCCTGTGGACGCCGCGATGCCGAGTGCGCTGAGTCGCATAATCAGCGATTCGCCTTCGATATAATCGAAACTGAAATTCGCGCTGCCGGGCAGCCTTTTATCACTATGACCGTTGAGCCTTGTGTCGGGTATCTCGTTTAAAACCCGGCCGATCAGATAATCGCGCAGCTCGGTGAGCCTTTTGGCCTCACTCGCGCGCTCCTCTGCCGCAAGCCTCAGTGCCGCGGCCATGCCGGCCGCGCCCGCCACGTTTTCGGTGCCCGCGCGTTTTCCTTTTTCCTGAGAGCCACCCGTCATGACCGGGCTTATCCGCGTTCCCTTGCGTACATACAGGCCGCCGATACCCGCAGGGCCGTAAAACTTATGCGCCGAGAACGACAGCATGTCAACGTGTTTAAGCACATCCACCGACATATCGAGCATACCCATCGCCTGCACCGCATCGGTGTGAAAATACGCCCTCGAATTCTCTTTGACGATACGCCCGATCTCCGCGATGGGCTGTATTGTTCCGATCTCGTTGTTGGCGGCCATGATGCTGACAAGGATAGTATCCTCGCGTAACGCCTTTTTCAAAGCATCCAGATCAACGATACCGTCCGCATCAACCGGCAGATACGTGATCTCAAAGCCCTGCTTTTGCAGCGCTTCGCACGTCTTCATCACGGCGGGGTGTTCAATTGCTGATGTGATAATATGCCGCCCCTTATTGCTGTTCGCGAGAGCGGTACCGCGCAGCGCGAGGTTGTCCGATTCGGTGCCGCCCGACGTGAAAATAATCTCCTCGGGTTTCGCGCCCAACACCTGAGCAACTTGGGCGCGGGCCGCTTCAAACGCACGCCTTGCTTCAAATCCAAAAATATGTAAGCTGGACGGATTGCCGTATACGCCCCCGAAATACGGCATCATCGCATCCAGCGCTTCCTGCCGTAACGGCGTGGTTGCGGCGTGATCCATATAAATACGCCTTGTCATTTTATCATACACCTCCACAGGCCTGAAAAGACCATGCTGCATTGATTCGACACTTCACATACTATTTCCTATTGTTTTTGTAATGTTTTAGTGTTAATATAAATATACATGGACAAATGGAGATTGTCAATAGGCGAGAGCGATAAAACTGAGCAATTTCGTCGGATTAAATAACGAGCTTGCAAGGTGATTTGTTCAGACGATATAATGAGACAAGAAGGAGCCTGTATGAAGATTTCCAAGAACGGACAATATGCACTGCTGAGCGTGGCCGATCTCGCGATTCATTCTGAAAACGGCCACGAAAGCCTCGCCCGCATTGCGCAAAGGCAGCTTATCGAGCCGCGCTATTTAGGGCAGATTTTTTTCGCGCTTAAAAACGCAGGGCTTGTGAAGAGCGTACGCGGGAAAAACGGCGGCTATTTTTTAAGCCGCCCTGCGAATACGCTCACCGCCGGAGAGGTGGTGCGCGCCGTTGAGGGCGACCTTGCGCCCACACAGTGCTGTCTGGAAGATATCGATTCTAAAAGCTGCAAAACATACAGAGACTGCATCACGCGTGTGCTGTGGCAGCAGATCGCGCATGAGATCAACGACACGCTTGACCGCATCACGATCGCGGATATCATCAAAGAGTATCAAAAAGGAGCATGCAACGATGACGCTGAATAAATGGCTCGAGGACAACACTGTGGCGGGGCAGCTTGCGAAGCTTAACAAAAACAGCCTGTATAACAACGATCTGCTCGGCTTCGCGACGCGCACCGAGGTGATTGACATATTAAAGAGCCTGCGTTCCCTTATTCTTCCGGGCATTTTTGAGCCGCTTAACCGCAAGCGTCTTCACGCCATGATGGCGGCGCAGCTTTCCACCACCGCCACGCAGCTCTGCGACCTGATCCACGCCGTATTAAGACGCACCTGCGAATACGAAAACGACTCGGATTGTATGGCCCGTGCGGAACAGCTAACCATCCTCATACTCGACGGGCTGCCGGCCATCCGCGATCTGCTCGGCGACGACATTGAGGCCGCGTTTGAGGGCGACCCCGCGGCAAAATCCGCCGAAGAGATTATGCTGAGCTATCCGTCGCTCGAAGCCATGAGCATTTTTCGCATAGCGCACCATATTTACACCTGCGGCGTACCCATCATGCCGCGCATCATGACCGAATACGCACACCGAAACACGGGTATCGACATTCACCCGGGCGCCACAATAGGCCGTAAGTTTTTTATAGATCACGGCACGGGTGTGGTGATCGGTGAAACGTGCACGATCGGCAGTAACGTGAAGATTTATCAGGGCGTGACGCTCGGCGCGAAGAGCTTTCCGCTCGATGAGCACGGCAACCCGATAAAGGGCATCAAGCGCCATCCGGATATTGAGGACAATGTGATCATATACGCGGGCGCGACGATACTGGGCGGCGATACACGCATCGGGCACGATTCGGTCATCGGCGGTAATGTGTGGCTCACGCAATCGGTGCCGCCGTATTCCACGGTGTTTAACGCGCAGCCCTCCCCCGTCATTAAGCCGATGGAAGGGTAATAACGAATGTCGGGGTCTCGTTATTGACCAATCCTCAGTCAATATATCTGATAGCTTCTTAATACAAAAATCCTCGTTCACTCCTTCCGTCAAATGCCGGATTCAAGAATCCGCCATTTGCCACCTCCCTCTCGGAGGGAGGCAAGGGTGCTGCGCAAGAAGCGGCGTTAGTATCAAAAAAGGTATTTATTCAATCCTCAGTCAGCTTCGCTGAAGGCTGCTAAGGAGCCTTAGACAGCGGAATGCTTTACCAGTCAAATGAGAAGATGTTTATGCACCCATGGCTCCCTCTGGAGGGAGCTGTCGCCGCGGGCGACTAAGGGAGGAAAGCTGCCGCATCTAAGACAGCAATCCTCAGTCAGCAAAGCTGACAGCTTCTCAATATAAAACAAGCCGCGTTCACTCCTTCCGTCAAATGCCGGATTCAAGAATCCGCCATTTACCACCTCCCTCTCGGAGAGAGGCAGGGGTGCTGCGCATTGAGTAGCGTTAAATTTATAAAAGATATTTATATTATCATCAGTCAGCATAGCTGACAGCTCCTAAGGATCCTCAAAGAACGAAAGCAATACGTAATGTGCAGAAGAAAGCCTCCGCAGCATGACGGAGGATTGCTCGGTAGTTGCCGAGCGCTCATATAACAATCCTCAGTCAGCTTCGATGACGGAACGACACCGAGGTCGTTCCCTACTTTTGTACTGTGTTACGTGCAGCGTAACGGCGATTGATTGCAATAAAAAAGCACCCTCTCACACTTTACGAAAGGGTGCACCTTGTCCTTTTATATCAGCGCTTATTCGCCGAATTCTTTTTTCACCGTAGCCAGCGCCGAGGCGATGACCTTGTCCATATCGTAGTAGCGATATTCCGCGAGCCGCCCACCGAATATTACGCGGCTCTGCTGCTGCGCAAGCGCCGCATATTTCTCCCTCAGCGCCTCGTTCTTCTCATCGTTAACGGGATAATACGGCTCGTCGCCCTTTTGCCACTCCTTCGAATACTCCCACGTCACATGCGTCACGCCCTGCGTGCCGAACTCAAAATGCTTGTGCTCAATCACGCGCGTGTATGGCGTCTCGGCATCGGTGTAGTTCATCACCGCCACACCCTGATAGTTATCCGTCTCAAAGCGCTTGGTATCAAACTTGAGCCCGCGGTAATCAAGGCTGCCGTAACAGCTGTCAAAAAACGCGTCAAGCTGGCCCGTGTAGACGATTTTGTCTGCCATCGCCGTAAGCCGCTCTCGGTCCTTATGGAAATCCACCCCGAGCTCCACCTTCACGCCGTCCAGCAACTTTTCAATAATCTGAGTATACCCGCCGATCGGGATGCCCTGATACGGATCACTGAAATAATTGTTGTCAAACGTATAGCGCACGGGCAGCCGCTTGATGATGAACGGCGGCAGCTCTTTGCAGCTGCGCCCCCACTGCTTCTCGGTATAGCCCTTAATGAGCTTTTCGAATATATCGCGCCCGACGAGCGAAATCGCCTGTTCCTCAAGATTCTGCGGCTCTCCTGTGATCTCGCCGCGCTGCTGCTCTATTTTCTCCTTTGCCTGCTGAGGCGTGATGACTCCCCACATTTTGCTGAACGTGTTCATATTGAACGGCAGGTTGTACAGCTCGCCGTGATAGTTCGCGACGGGCGAATTGATATAGTGGTTGAACTCGGCGAACTGCCGGATATAATCCCATACTTCTTTACTGCTCGTATGAAAAATATGCGCGCCGTAGGTATGGATGTTGATGCCGTCGCGCCTCTCGGTATAGATATTGCCGCCGATATGGCCGCGTTTTTCAATCACAAGGCAGGTTTTGCGCCTTAATTTGGCTTCATGCGCAAACACCGCGGCAAAAAGACCGCTTCCCACGATCAGGTAGTCGTACTTCATGCATTGTCCCTTTCAAATTGTCCGTTGATAAAAGCGTTGGGTGATTCTCACAACGCATATGATTATAACGCGCTGTCTTCAAAAAGGCAACGCGGCAGCAACTGCATGGCTATATCCGCCTGCTTTATATACATATTAAGTTCACTGCTTCGATGACAGGCACATCATCTCCGAGATGCTTCTTGTATCGCCCAATCGCGAGTACCGACTGCGTCGTGCGTATCTGCATACATGAAGTTATCTCCAAGATGAAATGGTGTCATTTTTACAATTATCGCATAGTTCCTCGTCTCTTTCAAGCAACGCAGCGCTGCATCCCATCCATTGCCATTTCAATAACGCTTGCCATACACGCCGCAAATCTGTATTGTATAAGGCAAGCTCAAGCCACAAAGGAGACCTCATGATAAAAAAGATCGGCCAGGTTGACGATATTCCAAAAAGCCTCAGGGATACGCCCGTTGAGGAGCTGATTCTTTACCAGAACTTCGCCGCGCCCCATAAGGAGTGCACATCCGCTCAAATGCTGATCGGCATGTGCATGGACAACCGCAAGCAGCTTAAGATCCCCGAGAATTTTGCGTACATCATCCGCACGGGCGGCGCGAATTTGCGGTACAGCGAATTCAAGGTGTCGTTCGCGATTGCCGTGGGCGGTGTGAACCATATTGCGCTGATTGCGCATGACCGCTGCGGCATGGTGAATCTCGCGGGCAAGATGCAGCCTTTTATAAAGGGTCTTTCGCGCCTTGAGAACTGGACACCGGAACGCGCGCGGGATCACTTTTTAAACTACGCGCCCATATACGAGATTGAGAACGAAACGGAGTTCGTGCTGGCGGAAAGCAGGCGCCTTGCCGAAAAATACAAAGGCGTCAATG
>JAEZNC010000036.1 GCA_023441905.1 Bacillota bacterium
AAAACGTCACCAAGGAATACTTCTTCGATTTAATCAACGAACGCAGCGCCGCAGGCCGCAAAACGGTGATTGTGACCAACTTGCCGTTTCACGAGCTCGACGAACGCTACGGCGAGCGTATTTTTTCTCGGCTCATGGATACCCGTTTCTCCCAAAAGATACTGTTCAAGGGCAAGGATATCCGGTATTAGGCACACAAATGGGGCATAATGTTAGGCATAAGCATAAAGTTTCGGAGGACGCAATGAAACGCAGTGAAATTGACAATAAGTACAAGTGGAATTTAGGCGATATTTACGCATCAAATGAAGAATGGGAAAGAGACTTTGCGAAGCTGCAGGGTTATGTACCCGCCATTAAAGATTTAAAGCAGGGCTTCGCGGACAGCGCCCAAAATCTTGTGAGCGCGCTTAAGCGCATCGACGAGCTCTCGCTGATGTGCGAGCGCCTCTACGTTTACGCCAAAATGCGGCGCGACGAGGACAATGCCAATTCGCTTTATCAGGCGATGACCGACCGTGCGATGTCACTCTACGTGGCGGTGTCGGGAGAAGCGTCGTTTGTGGCGCCCGCCTTGCTTGAACAAAGCGAGGAGACGCTCGAAGGCTATATTAAAGAGGAAAAAGCTCTTGCCCCCTACGCGTTCATGATCCGCGACGTGATGCGCCAAAAGCAGCATGTGCTAAGCGAAGGCGAGGAAAAGCTGCTTTCAATGAGCGGCGATTTCGCCTCGGGTATCCGCGATATTTTCACAATGCTCGATAACGTCGATTTGAAATTCGGCACCGTCGACACGCCTGAAGGGCCGGTGCCATTAACCCACGCCAAATTCATCGAGCTCATGCAGCACCGTGACCGCGAGGTGCGCAAGAACGTTTTTGAAACATATTACAGCGCCTTTAAAGGCATGATCAACACGATTGCCGCCACTTACGCCACAAGCGTAAAAAAAGACGTGTTTTACACGCGCGTACGAAACTACGAGAGCGCGCTCTCCAAAGCGCTTTTCGGAGACAACGTTCCTGTTTCGCTTTACGACGGCCTGATTAATGCCATACACGACAACCTTGATATCATGTACGACTACATCGATACGCGCCGCAAGATACTCGGCCTTGACGATATGGCGATGTACGACGTATATGTGCCGCTCATTCCGGATACGGGCAAGAAATACAGCTACGAAGAAGCGATGGACATCGTGTTCGAGGCGCTTGCGCCGATGGGCAACGACTATATCGCGCTGTTAAAGCGCGCCTATAACGAAAACTGGATCGATGTGTTTGAGAACGAAGGCAAAACGAGCGGCGCTTATTCGTGGGGCGCATATGGCACGCACCCTTATGTGCTGCTCAACCACCGCAGTGATCTTGACAGCGTGTATACCATCGCCCATGAGCTCGGGCACGCACTGCATTCGTATTACTCGGATGAGAGCCAGCCTTTCCCGCTCGCCTCTTATACGATATTCGTGGCCGAGGTGGCCTCCACCGTTAACGAGGTGCTTCTGACTCAGCATCTGCTTAAAACAGGTGACGAAGCACTCAAAAAATACGTGCTCAACCACTTTCTCGATCAGTTTCGTACCACCGTGCTGCGGCAGACGATGTTTGCCGAGTTCGAGCGTATCTCGCACGCAATGTGCGAATCGGGCGAGCCGCTCACGGGTGAGGCGCTCTCCCAAAAATACGCAGAACTCAACAAACGCTATTATGGCGATGGCATAAAAACCTGCGACACCATCGCGATTGAATGGGCGCGCATCCCGCATTTTTATAACGCATTCTATGTCTATAAATACGCCACCGGCTTCAGCGCCGCCGTAATGATCGCCACCGGCATTTTCGAGGGACGTCCGGGCGTTCGCGAAGCCTACCTTGAGTTCTTAAAGAGCGGCGGCAGCGACTTCCCGCTTGAACTTCTTAAAAAAGCCGGTGTCGATTTCGCAGATGGTGCACCCGTCAAATCCGCAATGGAAACGTTTCGCAAGGCGCTTGCAGAATTCAAAGATGTGATGGGCGTATAGAAAAAGTTTATCATTTCCTTTTTCGCCCGTATACGCTATAATACATCTGTGTCAGTGCAGTCTAAAAAAGGAGGCCGTACATGAAGATCTGCTTTTCCACACTCGGATGCCCCGAATGGTCTTTTTCCGATATTGTATCCGTTGCATCCGACCTTGGTTATAACGGCATAGAAATTCGTGGCATTCAACACGAGCTATATGCGCCCGCTATGGAGCTTTTCTGTGAAAACCGTATCGAAGAGACAAAGAAAACGCTGAAGCGTCTTTCGCTGGAGATTCCGTGCCTCACATCCGCATGCAATTTGAACGATGAAACCGATATCGATAAAGCCAAGGCCTACGTGGATACCGCGAGCGCGCTTGGCACACCGTATATCCGCGTGCTCGGTGATTTGTCTCCCGCACCGTCTGCCGATGTCAGTCTCAAAGCGATCACCTCCAATCTTGAGGAAATTATCGACTATGCAAAGGGCAAGAACGTGATGCCCTTAATAGAAACCAACGGCTTCTTTGCGAAAACCAAATCGCTCGGCGCAATGCTCAAGGCGCTGGCCCACCCCAATGTGGGTATTCTTTACGACATCAACCATCCCTACCGTTTCTTCGGTGAGGAACCTGCTTACACCATTGACAATCTCGGGCCGTTTATCAAGCATGTGCACATCAAGGATTCTGTGATGGAAGGGAAAACCGTGCGCTACAAGATGGTCGGCGAAGGCGATCTGCCTGTCGCAAAAACGATCAAACTGCTCGAAAAATCCGGCTATGAAGGGTTCTATTCACTGGAATGGGTCAAGCGCTGGGATTTCTCGCTCGAAGAGCCGGGTATCGCGTTTGCGCAGTATAAGGAGTTTATGGACGCTCTGTAAAATAGATTTCGCAGGCGGGAGGCTCACCTCCCGCTTTTTCAAATGAGTTTAAAAGTAATCCGCCGGCAACGACCGTGTGCATCATCCGGCTTTAACAACAAAAGCGGAACGAGCGAGAAATAAAACACCCTCTCTAAGCATTGTTATGTTTGTTTAATATCAATAGATAATATTTTCCGCAGAAGTGAATCCGGCTGAATTGTTTTTACTAAAATGGCCTCTCTCACGATAGTATGACTTAATATTTATTCTTCGGACTGTCCTTGAATCCTTATTTAAATAGTCTCTTGTACATCCATTCCGGCATCAGCTTTAAAAATAATGCCACAATGCGCCACCTCCGCGTGACATACCCATGAGCTTTGTGTCGCTTTATCAGCCTACAGATCTGCCTCGCGGCTTCCTGCGCAGACGCCACCCAGAAAAGCCCTTCCCCCTGCGCCATACGCGTATTGACAAAGCCGGGTTTGATATCTGTGACGATGATTCTTTTGCTGACGCGCGCCGCTTTAAGCGCAAGCCCTTCAAGGTAGTTAGACATGTAAGCCTTGCTCGCGTTGTACGCGGGGCAAATGCCGCTGCCGCGCAGCGCCGCCACAGACGATATGCCGACCAGGTGCCCTGCTCCCTGCTCAATAAAGCGGTTCATCAATACAGCCGCAAGGCACGTAAACCCCGTGACGTTCACATCAATCGTCTGTCGTTCCGGCTCTGTGTTGAGCTCCGGGTTTATGCAGCCCGTTCCCGCACAAATCACAGCCAAATCTACGCCGCCCATGGCTTCGATCAGGTTGTGAAGCCGCTGCTGCGCCTCATCCGCATTGGAGACGTCCATCATCATGATATGTGCTTCTGTTCCTATCTCTGCGGTCAATTCCTCCAGCAGCTGCGTTCGTCTTGCCGCAAGGCCGATGACGCCATATTCAACAGAAAGCTGTTTGGCAAGCTCTGCGCCGATGCCGCTGCTTGCGCCGATAATAACCGCTCTTTTCATAACCGAACCCTTTCCGATGCGCCGTCTCTTTTTCTACGGATATGCGCGTATTCTCTCTCATATACAAACGAAAAAGGAGCGTTTCCGCTCCTTCGTATGCTGCTATTTGCTATGTGCTTCCTGCGGCGCGTCTTCGGCGCCTTTGAGCGCCACGACCACGCTTCGAAACGGGTCTTCGCCCTCACTGTAGGTATAGACATTATCGTAATCCTGAAGTGTTGAGTGAAGAATGCGCCGTTCATACGGATTCATCGGCTCCAGGACCACACGTTTGCCTGTTTTTTGCACCTTATCGGCGAGCCTTGCCGCAAGCCGCCGCAGCGTATCTTCACGCTTTTTGCGGTAGTCCTCGGTATCGAGCATCACCTTCGTATAATCTTCCTTGCCGTTGTTTAAAACAAGACTTGTTAAGTACTGCAGAGCATCCAACGTTTCTCCGCGGCGCCCGATCAGCATACCCATGCCGCGTCCTGACATGTCGATCTTGAGCAAACCGTCTTCTGTGGCCGATTTCAACCGGACGTTAATGCCCATTTTTTCAAACACACCAAGCAGAAATTTCTCCGCCTCATTTTCGGGCTCTTGCGGCACAAAATTCGGGTCTGCGGTTATATCCTCGTGTTGATCTCTTCTCTGGTAGTCACGGTGCTGCCCGTTATCGCGGCGCGGCCCGTTATCACGACGCGGCCCGTTGTCACGGCGCGGCCCGCTGTCGCGCCTGTCTCTCGAGAATGAACTGCCGTTGCGGTCTCTGCGGGGTCCGCTCTGGTCACGCCGCTCACGATAGTCGTGCGGGCGGGCGTGTTCAAAGCTCTCCTGCGTTTTGATATCTTCCTGCTGCTTTGTGATTGCCGCTCTGATATCGTCTTCCGTTTTTTTCGTGAGACGGACCTTTGCGCTTTTGAAAAGGCCGCCGCCTTCATCGAGAATTTCTATATTGACTTCATCAATGGACAAATCCATTTTGATAAGACCGCTGAACACAGCCTCATCAACCGTTTTGCCCTTGCATTCTAACATGTCCATCAAGTTGCCTCCTCAATGACACCCTGCTTTTGCTTGGCATCACGCCGCTTATAATACCAGTTCACAATCAGCGACTGAGCCAGCGCGTATAGGTTGGCGAACAGCCAGTAAATTGAGAATGCGGTATTGGCTGTTGCGCAGATCCATATTGAAAACAGCGGGAAGAACCACAGCATAAACTTGCTGTTACCCGCCTGAGGCGTCTGCCCCATTGTGAGCTTTTGCTGTACGAATAAGGATACGCCCGCGAGTATCGGCAGTATGAACCAGCCGTTCGTGTAAAGCGGGCCGTTTGCATCCGCAAGATTGTTGTATTGAAGTATGCTCGTGGTTAAGACCTCGTATCCTGAACCGCCCTGCAACCCGACTGTCAGGTTGAAATCCAGCAAATTAGACTGCGCCAGCATGTGCATCGACTGCGGCGTGATATACGACGCGTTGGTCTGCACGAACGTGGCAAACTCAGCGGATGTGGGCATAATCGGCGAAAGCATTGAATCCGGCTGCCAGAAGTTATTCACCCAGAGCCAGTTCGGCAGCGAATAATAAGCTTGTCCGAGATGTTGGGCATTGAGCATCAGCGCCACCGTCTGTTCCGCGGCCAGCACGCGCATCGCACCGAAAAACGCAAAGAATATCGGCATTGTGATGAGCATTCGCAGGCATCCCGCAAGCGGCCTCACGCCTTCCTTTTTGAAAAGCTCCTGCTGCTTTTTTTGCAGCTGCTGCGGATTGTTGGCGTAACGCTTCTTCATCGAATCGATCATCGGCTGTATCTGTGCCATCTTGCGCGCACTCTTTTTTTGTCTCAGATCAAGGGGAAGTATGAGCAGCCTGACCAGTATTGTCACAATAATTATGGCCACAGAATAGTCCTGTACCATGCCGTAGACCCATTTGAGCACCAGCACGAAAAAGTCTGAGATAAAATTATTACTTAGAAAATCCAATCGATTGGTCCTCCATCATCATTTCAAACGCTTCAAGGAACAGGGTCATACCCGCCCTTGCAAAATGGATTGCACCGCAGTATACGCCAGATACTCAGCCCCAGACCTTTGAGTGCACCATGCTTTTTAATTGCTTCCACCGCGTAATCCGAACAGGTCGGCGTGAACCGGCACGACCGTCGGGTGTATGGCGAAATGGCTTTTTTGTAAAACCATATTATGCCAAGCAATACACGTTTCATTCTTTCAATTGCCCCGCTCTTTTCAGCAGCTTGCACATGGAAAGCAGTATCTCCTGATACGTCATGTCCCTAATCTCTATGCGCGGCGTAAAAATGAGCAGACAGTTCGGATTCACATCATCAAGCACCGAGAAAAAAGCCTCTTTCATTCTGCGCTTAATCCGGTTTCTCACCACACTGTTGCCAAGCTTTTTAGAAACAGAAAAGCCAACTTTCAGATGCGGTGTTTTGGTCGGCACACAGACGAGCACCATGGCTTTATCAGAAACGGATTTTCCTCTTCTGTACACATATCTGAATTCTTTATTGCGCCTTAGCGAATATTCGCGCCTCAACTATACCTTCCATTCGTACGGCCATTAAACTTTGGTACCGAAAAAAATTGCCGAAATATTCTCGGCATCCAGCAATTATG
>JAEZNC010000120.1 GCA_023441905.1 Bacillota bacterium
CAGACAAGAGGAGCTATTAGGATGATCTTACGCATTGCTATCCATCGTCATAACCAATATACGCTGTCAGCTGTCGTGCGGCAGCCAAACAACCACCATGTTGATAAACCCGTATGACCTTAGTCAACAGCATCTTAATAGATTAACAGAATGATTCGACATCGCAATGGCGCATGCTGCCTTTTCAGCCTCAAACGGCAAACCGGCGGTTGCCGCTGATGGTGTTCTGTGGTACAATGCCACGGTTGGGCTTATTGCCCAGCGGACAGTTCGAAACCATCCTGTCCATAAATAAAACTAGGAGGCCGGACATATGTCCGGGCAGATTGGACATCTGTGGAAATCAAAGTGAAAAAAAAGCTGCTCACACCGCGCTTTATGGCGGAAACCGGTATCATTGCTGCGCTGTACTTCGCGCTCACAATCGCCAGCATCCCCTTAAGCTACATGACGCCGCAGGTTCGTATCTCCGAAGCGCTCTGCGTGCTGCCGTTTTTTACACCGTCGGCTGTCCCTGGGCTGTTCATCGGCTGTCTGCTCTCTAACCTTGCCGGTAGCCCTCTTGGGCCTTATGATATCCTGTTCGGTTCGCTTGCCACGCTGGCTGCCGCGTTTGCGGCGCGTTATATCCGCCCGAAATGGCTCGTGCCGCTGCCCGCCGTGGCGGTCAACGCGTTTGTCGTGGCCGGCATCCTTCAGTATTACCTTGGCATACTGTACTGGGAATCCGTACTGTGGGTCGCCGCGGGGCAGATCATCGCGTGTTATGCGCTGGGTTTTCCGCTGCTGCTCGCGCTCAATAAAAACAAGGACAACCTATTCAGACGCTAGCTGTTTCCCGGGAAAAGCTTATTGAAACGGTTTTTGGCAGAACAAGCCGTTTTTATTTTCACCGGGTATAAAGGGTTTTCCTGTTTTTCAGCGAATTCTTATAAACGATTTCTAAATCTCGTCATGATTAATCAAGTTAGGCAGAAATGTTGTATGGATGTTTATCTCGCACGCCAACCCATATTCACAAGAAGCCGGAAGTTATACGGCTATGAATTGCTATACCGCAGCAGCCAGGTGATTAGCTATGCCTGCAGCGACGGCGACAAGGCCTCCAGCGATGTGATGATCAGCAGCTTTCATCTCTTTGGTATTGAAAATATCACCGGCGGGAAAAAGGCTTTTATTAATTTTACCGACCAGCTGATTAAAGATGAGATCGCCACATTGTTTCCCAGCAAAGATCTTGTTATCGAGATTCTTGAAACCGTTCAGCCCTGCGACGATATCATGACCAGCTGCAGCAACCTCAAAAAAAAAGGCTATATGCTCGCGCTTGATGATTTTGTATTCAGTGAAGAATACCTGCCGCTTATCGCGATGGCCGATATCATCAAGGTCGATTTTTTGAGCACCCCTCCCCACATTCGCGAAACGCTTGTCAAAACGCTCAAAAACAGAAATATAAGGTTTTTGGCTGAAAAAATTGAAACCATTGAAGATTTCGAAATGGCAAAGCAGCTAGGATACACCTTATTTCAAGGGTATTTTTTCAGCAAGCCGGTCATCATGTCGGTGCATGATGTGTCGCCATCGAAGCTCAATTATTTGCTGCTGATACAAAAAGCCAACGATTCGGAGTTTGATTTTGAACTTATCGCAGATATCATATCGAGAGACATCTCTCTGACGTACAAGCTTCTGCGGCTCGTGAATTCGGCCGCGTTCGGCTTTCGCTTCCGTATCAAATCGGTCAGGCAGGCGTTGATGATACTCGGCATGGAAGAAATCAGAAAATGGGTGTCGCTCATTGCCATCAGGGGCATAGGGAAAGACCACCCGGATGAAATCATCACAACATCTTTGGTACGGGCGCGGTTTTTAGAGCGGCTCTCGCTGGCCTACAATAAAACCGACAATCATGATGAATGCTTTTTAACCGGCCTGTTTTCCACGCTCGATGTGCTGATGAACCGGCCGATGATCGAAATACTCAAGGATATCTCCATTACCGATGATATCGCAGAAGCGCTCATTCACAACGGCGGGCAAATGGGGCACGCGTTTTCGCTGATACTCGCTTATGAAAAGGCGGACTGGGACAGGGTGACGCAGCTGTGCGGCGAATTGGGGTTCGACTGCGGCAAGGTGACGGATATTTATCTTGAAGCGCTTGGCTGGAGCCGTCAGCTCGAAACGGAAGTACGTTTTCAGGGATAAATATATAAAGTTGAAGTTTAACAGAACGGAGATTTGTCATCGGCTTGTGTTGAATACGGTATCTTGATGATATATCGATCTTTATATCTCAATTCTGAGAAAGTGTTGTAAAAAAACTTTAAGAACTGCCAATTATCCTGTCTGACGTATAAACTGATCTTGCCGCTTACCGATAGGTATGGCGGTGTTTTTAATTCAACGTTTCCAGCCTGCTCCTTTGCGGCATACCTTCATACCGCTGCCGCGTATACATTAGAGATCAAATTAAAAATGAGGATTTCGATGTTTCTGACCAGCGGCATATTGGGAAGTGTGATCGGCGCAGCGGGCACCGTCATCGGTGGGCTATTGGCCCTGCTGATCGGCAAACGCGCGCGTGAGCCGCGCCCGTTTC
>JAEZNC010000130.1 GCA_023441905.1 Bacillota bacterium
GAGCGGAACTTTCCGCGAAAACCAAATTACTTTGGATTTTTGTTTGCCTTCCATGGCGCGCGTGATGGCGTTATCGTAATTGAGCACACAAAAATCATCCGGTGTCTGATTTTTAAATATCAGTTCCTTGGCAGCCGTATAGTTTTCCATTGTAATGTAGCGGTTCAAATGATCTTCCGTGACGTTGAGCACCGCGCACGCGTGCGGGCGGTATGCCTCGATGGTATCAAGCTGAAGAGCGGCAGATTCTGCCACAACGATGTCGCCTTTTTTAGTCTTAAGCGCTTCTCCCGCAATGGGTATGCCGATATTGCCGAGTACATGCGTGACAAATCCAGCGTTTTTGAATATTTCGCCTGTCAGCGCAGTGGTTGTTGTTTTGCCATTGGTGCCTGTGATGGCCACGAATTCGGCCTGCGAGTATATAAAGCCGAGCTCGATCTCCCCGATAACACTTTTGCCGTCTGCACGCGCCTGAAGAATAAAAGGCAGGTTTGTGGGAACACCGGGGCTTAACACCAGCGCGTCGCAGCCCTTCGCCGTCGTGTCCGCATCAGCACCCAGCGCCATCTGCACGCGGCCGTCAAATTCATCAAATGTTCCCGCAGGAAACTGATCCGCCGTCTTCATGTCGTAAAATACAACCTGCGCGCCCACATCAAGCAGCAGCCGTGCACTGGCAAGCCCGCTCTTGGCCATGCCGACCACCATGACTGTTTTTCCTTTGTAATCCATTCTTTCCCCCTAATTAACCGCCAGTATGCCAACCAGACACAATATGATCGTAATCATATAATAAAAGGCCACGATTCTTGTTTCGGGTATGCCTTTCAGTTCGAAATGATGATGCAGCGGAGCCATTTTAAATATGCGCTTCTTGCGCGTTTTGTAAGACCCCACCTGAAGAATCACGGAGATCGCCGACATCAGCACCATAAACCCGGTGATGATCATCAGCAGCTGCAAGCGCGATACCACGCCGATAACGGCGACGGCACCGCCGAGCGCCAATGACCCCGTATCACCCATGAACACCTTAGCCGGATATGTATTGAAACGCAAAAAGCCGAGACACGCACCCGTCACCGCTGCCGAGAATATCATCATGTTGCTGGTGCCGGCCGCCGCGAGCGTCTGCCCGCTGGCTATGTAGAGCTCGTACATGCCAAAGAAGATCAGCGCAAAGGTGGCCGTGTTGATCAGGACAACGCCCGAGGCAAGGCCGTCTAGGCCGTCGGTTAAGTTAACGCTGTTGACAATCAGCACCACGACGATCACAGTGAATGGAATATACCAGACACCAAGATCCCACTCCACACCGAAAAACGGCACGATCAGCTTGGAGCCGATTGAGGGGGTGTTGTAGGCGAAGAAGGCCACAATCAGCGCGATACCGAGCTGACCGATAATCTTCTGATAGGCTTTTAAACCCAGCGAACGCTTCTTGAGCACGATGATCAGATCATCCATCAACCCGATCAACCCAAACCCGAGCGTCACGCCAAGCGCAAACCACATATAGTCATAGCTGCCCCGCGCAAAAATCAGCGAAGCCGCAAAAAGTCCAACAAGTATGATAATACCGCCCATCGTCGGCGTGCCCGCCTTACTAAGATGGGTCTGTGGGCCGTCATCTCTGATCTGCTGGCCGAATTTCAGTCTTTTGAGCAGCGGCACCCCGACATATCCCGCGGCCAATGCGACAAAAAATGCAGTCAGCACCGAGTAAATGATGATATCCATATCGCCTTATCTCCCGTATGTCATCAAAAAAATTATTGCATGTTTTCGTTCAGCAGCTCTTTAACAACGATTTTCTCGTCAAATGGGTGCTTAACGCCATTGATTTCCTGATATGTTTCGTGTCCCTTGCCCGCCAATATGATGATATCGTCCGGATGCGCGTTTTGTATCGCATAACGGATGGCGGCGCGGCGGTTTTCAATGCTCACGTACTCACAATCCGTTTTTTTGATGCCCGCTTCAATTTCCGCGATAATATCAAAAGGGTTTTCCGTGCGCGGATTGTCCGACGTGATCACCGAAAACGTTGAGAGCCGCCCCGCGATTTCCCCCATCATTGGCCGCTTCCCGCGGTCACGGTCGCCTCCGCAGCCGAACACCGTGATAATGCGCCCGCGCGCAAATCCTTTTACTGTTAACAGCGTATTCTCCAGGCTGTCGGGTGTGTGCGCGTAATCGAGTATAATTGTAAACGGACGGTTTCCGGTATCAAGCACCTCAAAACGTCCCGCCACACGCGGCATTGCTTCAAGACCCGCTTTGATTGTTTCTAGACTCACGTCAAGATGCATACAGGCCGTCGCAGCGGACAGCGCATTGTACACGCTGAAAATACCCGGAATGTTGAGATTGATCGGTATCAAGCCGCGTATGCAGCAGAGGTCAAAGCTCACACCCTTCGGTGTGATTTCAATGTTTTTCGCATAAACATCCGATTGTTCCTTTATACCATATGTCAGCCAATCTAAGTCGATTCCCTTCATCATAAACGGAGCCGCCGCATCGTCCGCGTTGACGGCGGCGCGCTTTGTCATATGAAAAAGCAGCTTTTTGGCCGACATGTAATTCTCAAAGGTTTCATGGAAATCGAGGTGATCACGAGACATGTTTGTGAAAACGCCCACATCGAATGTAATACCCGCCACGCGTCCCAATACCAGCGAGTGGGACGATACCTCCATCACCGCCGCATCGCACCCTTCGTCCGCCATCTGACGCAGCAGCGCAAAAAGATCGGGCGATTCGGGCGTTGTCCGGTCGGTATGCAGCTCTTTCTCGCCGATCATGTTGATGATCGTGCCGATAAGCCCCATATTCTTGCCGGCTGCCTCCATCACGGATTTGATCATATATGTGGTTGTCGTCTTGCCTTTGGTGCCTGTGATGCCGATCATCGTCAGGTCTTCATCCGGCCGTCCGTAAAACTCTCGCGATATGGTTGCCATGGCCGTACGCGCGTCTTCCACGATGACCTGCGGTACGTTAATATCCAAAGGTCTTGTCACCATGAGCGCCGCCGCGCCGTTATCCACCGCCGCCTGCGCATAGCTGTGCCCGTCCGTCTTGTATCCGCTGATGCAGAAAAAGAGTGCCCCTTTGCACACCTTTCTTGAATCGTAAGCCACGCTGTTGATGTCGGTCTGCGCATCCCCCATAATACGCATGCCGCTGCCACACAAATCTTTCAGCTTCAATAAGCCATCCTCCCATCCCCCCGGTATATCTTCCCTTCCGGGGGACCATATAAAGCAATTCCGCAAGGATTATAACACAATGCGAACAGAATGTAACGTATAAAAAACGAAGCCCAAAAAAGCGGCGCTCTTCGGGGCTTCTTGCATTTATTCTGTGTTTTCCGATTCTGAGAAATCGACCATGACTTTGGTGCCGGGGGCCACAAGCGTTTTGGGCTGCGGGTTTTGATAGACCGCTTTGCCTGTGCCTGTGATACCGAGCGTAAGATGGCAGTTCTCGAGTAACTGCGACGCTTCCATAATCGTCTTGCCAGTGAGATCCGGCACTTCAATCTGGCCCGTAAAATCCGTAATGTCGGGATTGGACATATAAAGGCATATTGTCGTCCCTTCATAGACAAGTGTATCAGGCGCGGGAAGCTGGTTGATCACCGTACCGGTACCGTTGTAAATGTACTTGAGATGAAGCGCATCCAGCGCCACCGCTGCCGCGTCGCCGTCCTGATTCACAAGATTCGGAACCGGCACCTGCGCGGGCTCCGCCACCTGTGTGTAATCCGGCTCGACACCCATGTACTGAAGCGACTCCAAAAGCACGTTTTTCACGTACGGCGCAGCCACAACGCTGCCGAAGTCGATCGGCACATTCGGCTCATCCACGATAATCAGCACGGCGATTTTCGGATCGTTCGCAGGCGCAAAGCCGATGAACGACGCGATGTGCTTGCCCGTCATCACCTGATGGTTCTCGTCGTACTTCTGCGCCGTGCCCGTTTTTCCGCCCACCCGGTAGCCGGGTATATAGGCGTTTTTGCCGCTGCCTTCCGTCACAACGCTTTCGAGTATGCTGCGCATCGTGGCGGATGTCTCCGGCTTAATCGGCTGAGACACCACGGTGGGCTCATACTCCTTAATATAGTTTCCGTCGCTGTCCGTAATTCCCTTGACCAGCATCGGTTTGTATAAAAAACCGCCGTTCACCACCGCACTGAATGAGGAGATCAATTGCAATGGTGTTACGGCTATAGATTGCCCGAACGCAATTCGGGCGAGGTCACTGTTTCGCACATATT
>JAEZNC010000154.1 GCA_023441905.1 Bacillota bacterium
ACACCGAACGCGTCGATTTTCTACACGCTGGACGGTTCCACGCCCACGCAGAATTCCACGCCTTACGCGGGCCCGATTCCGATATCCGCCACGCAGACGGTGCGGGCCATTGCCGTGGCGGAGGGCAAGCTGCCGAGCGACCAAACGGTGGCCACATATTTGTTTGAAGACAAGCATTCGCTGCCCGTCATCTGCCTTTCCATCACCGAAAGCGATAAAGACTATATCTTTGCCAGCCTCACACGCGGCGATGGGCGCGAACGCTCGGGCTATGTGGAATATTACGAGCCGGACGGGACGCTCGGTGTGAAGTTCCCGGCGGGTATGCGTATTGCGGGGGCAGGCACGCGGCAGTATCGGCAGAAGTCTATCAACCTCTACCTGCGCGGCGGCTACGGCCAGAGCGAGATCACCTACCCGTTTTTCAAGGACTATGATATTACCACATTCAAATCGCTCTCGCTGCGCAACATGGGTCAGGACTGCGACGATACACGTTTGCGCGATGCCTATTTTCACATGGCCGTCAACGGCATGAATATCGACAATATGCAAACAAGGTTTGCGGTTGTTTATATCAACGGCAACTATTGGGGCCTTTATGAATTCAAGGAAAATCAGAACGAGGATTATTTCGCGGCACGGTATGGCATTGATGCCGACAAAGTGGAAATGTCGCGCAATCAATACATTTATGTCGGAAATAAAGCGAGCATCAATCATGTGTTCTCGGTGGCCAAAGGCGGCACGTCAAGCGATGAGCACTTTGCCAAGTATACGGATATTGCCGATTCGGCGTATTTCATGGACTATCTGATTGCCACCAGCTTTTTTAACAGCAGCGATTATTACAACCAAAAATACGCGCACACATCGGACAACGCGATGAAGTGGCGGCCGGTCTTTTACGATCTCGATATGGCGATGGGCGGCTCCAGCGGAATGAATCTGAGTTCCTTATTCAGCCCCACCGGCATTAACGGCCCGATGCACACAGACGGTACGCAGTTCTGGATAGACACGGGGCTCTACTACGGATTCAAAAAGAATGCCGCATGGTGCGACGCGTTTGTGGCGCGCTACGCGGAAGTTTTGAACACGGTGCTCACAGAAGAAAGACTGCTCACTCTTTATGATGAAATGGTGGAATCCATGCGCGATGAAATGCCGCGCACAATTGATAAGTGGGGCCAGCCATCGTCGATGAGCAGCTGGGAAAACAACATAAAAAACCTGCGCGGCTACATAAAGAACAGGCGCCAAAACGCGATTAATAGCCTCCAATCGTATTTCAATGTACCAAACGAGAGAATGGCCGAGTTGTTTCCGAACGGCTGACACAATTCACAAATAGTCGTCCCGCTTTGAGCGGGACGTTTTTGTTTCCGCGTCGTTTCATATCGAAAAGCCTTCCCCTGGGAGGGGAAGGTGGCGCAAAGCGCCGGATGAGGTGTCAGTCTAAGGTTTGTCCGCACAGACACCTCATCAGCCGCCTGTCGGCGGCAGCTTTCCCTCAAAGGGGAAGCCTTATCAATCCCCATCATACGGTTTCATCCATCAATCCTGCCGTCGCGCTTTTGAGCGGGACATTTTTTTGTGCAATGTGTGTATTCTCAGCGTGATGGCTCATGGACGCCAGACCATAATGTCGCGCACCCATGGCTCCCTCTGGAGGGAGCTGTCGCCGAAGGCGACTGAGGGAGGTTTTTTTTAACTGTCGCTGGACTTCTATTATATGCATGTTTTCTTACGTGATGGTCATAGATCCCTCCGGCAATAGCTGTCACCGAAGGTGTCTAAGGAAGACTTTCTTTAACTCCCTTTAGTTTACTTATCCCCCGTGTTTCGCTATAATGAACGCATCACAGATTTAAGGACTATTTTATGCGAATCATTGAATCGGCTGAAATCACACAAGCCGTTAAAAACCTGTTTTTAAGCGCCTGCCGCATGCCGGGCCCCGATGTTATCGATGCGATTGGCAAGGCGTACGAAATTGAATCGTGTCCGCCCGCCAAAGAGGGGCTGCGGCAGCTGCTGCTCAACGCGCAGATCGCGCAGGAGACGCTGATGCCCTACTGTCAGGACACAGGAATGGCCGTGGTTTTCCTCGAAATCGGGCAGGAGGTGCATATAGAGGGCTCACTCGAAGCCGCCGTCAACGACGGTGTCCGCGCAGCCTACAACGAAGGCTATCTTCGCAAATCCGTGCTGGACCCGATCACCCGCGAAAACACGAAAGACAACACCCCCGCCGTCATCCATTGCGAATTCGTGCCCGGCGATGCGCTCAAAATCACCGCCGCGCCCAAGGGCTTTGGCAGCGAGAACATGAGCAAAATCACGATGCTCAAGCCCAGCGACGGCCTCGACGGCATCAAACACTTCGTGATCGAATGCGTGAAGGCCGCAGGCGGCAGCCCGTGCCCGCCCGTGGTGCTCGGCGTCGGCATCGGCGGCACGTTTGAAAAATGCGCGCTGATGGCCAAGAAACAGCTGCTGCGCGATATCGGCAGCGTCAATCCGGATTCTTTTCTGGCCGAGCTCGAATCCACCCTTAAGGACGACATCAATGCGCTCGGTATCGGCGCGATGGGCTTCGGCGGCAGCAACTACTGCTTCGCCGTCCATATCGAAAAATTTCCGACACATATCGCGGGGCTGCCTGTGGCTGTTAATTTTCAGTGCCACGCCGCACGCCACGCAAGCATCACGCTGTGAGGAGCACCCTATGATCGATTTAACCGCGCCGCTGAGCGCCCAAATAAAAAGCAGCCTGAAGGCCGGAGACAGCGTGACGCTCTCGGGGCCGGTTTACACCGCGCGAGACGCGGCACACGCGCGTTTGTATCAAATGATACAAAACGGCGAACCGCTGCCGTTTGAGATCGCCGGGAGCGGCATCTATTACGCGGGGCCCTGCCCCGATATGCCGGGCCGCATCATCAACTCGTGCGGGCCCACCACATCGTCGCGCATGAATGCCTACGCGCCCACGCTCTATGATCTCGGGCTTTCCTTCGTCATAGGCAAAGGGCCTGTGTCCGCAGAGGTACGGGAGGCCATCATAAGGAACGGCGCGGTTTACTTTGCGGCTGTAGGCGGTGCGGGCGCGCTGATTGCCTCGCACATCACCCATGCCGAAGATATCGCATTTGCTGACCTTGGTGCGGAAGCGATAAGGCGGCTGACATTCAGCCGTGTGCCGCTCATCGTGGCAATCGACACGCTTGGCAACAGTGTTTACGACCGGTAGAATTTCTGCATTATTCAGTCATATAATGGCGCGCGGTGTCGCAATAAAAACACTTGAAATACCGCCGCGGATGCTTTATAATAGCACTCGCAGCATTTTTGTGCCGCTATAGCTCAGCAGGTAGAGCACTTCCATGGTAAGGAAGGGGTCATCGGTTCAAATCCGATTAGCGGCTCCACTCAAATCGCTCGGAAAGCCCTATTTTAAGGCATTTCCGGGCTTTTTTATTTGCTGTTAAATTCGCAAAGTGTTAGATCGTACCGGCTTGTATTATAGGTTTTTAACCGATAAGTCGGTACATAAGTCGGTTTTTAAGTCGGTTTATTGTTGGCTTTTTATCGACGAATTCACAAGTTCCGCAACTTCTTTGGCCGGATGAACGTAATTATTGTATGTTGTCGAGACATCCTTATGACCCAAGATGTCAGCAAGAGTTTTTAACTCAGCCTTGTTACCCACTGCAACCGTCGCAAAGGTATGGCTAGTTATATTCGCTGATATTCTTGGAACGTTTGCTTTTTGGCAAATCGTTTCAAGAGCCCTGTTAAAGTTACGAAAACTTATGTATGTTACTTTTTTTGAGCAGAATACAATATCGTTATCGAGTTCGCCAATCCTCATACCGGTACCCAATCCGGTAACAACCGCCTGATAAATATTGTGTTTCTTCGCAACATCAAGAAACTTATCAATATCTGATATAGCCATACTTTCAATCTCGGGCTTTGGTAATTTCGGCAGCTTAACCCCAATCATTGGGTCTTTTATAATCAGGTCATTTTTCTTTGCTTTTCTCAGAGCCATTGCGAGGATACTCTTGATTTTTCGCAAAGAGGACGGTTCGTAACTCTTAGCAAGTTCATTAAACATCTTCTGCATCATAATGGGCGTAAGATCTTTGAGCTTTGCAGATATTATATTTTAAAAGCCGATTACTTCACTTGTGAATTCTTTCGCAGTTTTAGTGTTAAGTTAAGTCATTTTTGTAAGCGTTTATTACCAAGGTTGTTGCTTTCTCCAATACAGTTCCATAATTGATCCGGAACAACGAGCAGATACATACATATAATGAATCAGGAGTTGATTGTTTTGGTTATAGAACAACATATGCATATGTTTAAAGGAG
>JAEZNC010000156.1 GCA_023441905.1 Bacillota bacterium
CGGCAGACCGTCCGTCAGGAAGTTGCCCGAGTAGAGCTGCACACCGTCGCAGTTGGTTTCCACCGTCATGCCGATGCCCGTCTGTTCGCAGTAAGCCATGGCTGCTGGCTTGCCGTTCTTGTTGATATCGTAGTGATGATCGAAGCCGCCCACGAATTTGATCTGATCGTGGTTCGCGCCGATATCGCGGCCGATCTTCTTCGGAGTCCGAAAATCAAACGGGGTGCCCGTCACATCGATCAGCTCGCCCGTGGCGCTCACCTTTTCGTTCACCGTCGCCATCCTGTCCGCGTTGATCATGATCTCATGATCGAGCATCGAATCGCTCTGTTGGCCCGCGAGGTTGAAATACGAATGGTTCGTCATATTGAATATCGTCTTCTTATCGCTCATGCCTCGGTAGCTTATCACAATCGCGTTATCGTCGGTGATCGTATATGTCACACAGACAATCAGATTGCCGGGGTATTTCTGGTCGCCGTCTTCGCTGAACAGCGTGAGCGTCAGGCTGTTCGGCGCGGTCTGTTCACCATTCCACAGCTTTTTATCAAAGCCTTTGAGGCCGCCGTGCAGGTGGTTCGGGCCGTCGTTCAAATCGAGCTGGTATGCCTTGCCGTCCAGCATGAACGTGCCGCCCACGATACGGTTGCCGCAGCGTCCGATCAGCGCGCCGAGATACGGCGGATTCGCCTCGTATTCGGCCAATGTATCGAAGCCGAGCACCACGTCCGTCATCACGCCGTTTTTGTCCGGCACAAACAGCGATACGATGGCACCGCCGAAATCGGTGATTTTGGCCGTCATGCCTTTGCTGTTGCTGAGGGTATAAAGAGATGCTGTGCGTCCGTCCTGACAAACACCGAAAATTTCCTTATTCATTCACACTGTCTCCTTCAAAACATAGATTTGGAATTAAACAATATATCTCTAATAAATTACAACTTTTTAAAGCTGTTGTAAAGAAATTTGCCGTCATGAATACGGATACTGATGAATATCCTTCAAAAGGAGCCAAAAGGAGGCGGTATATATGCAGGTGCGTATTTCGGTGATCAAGGACGATATGTCGTTTAACGGGCGCGTTGTGCTCAGTTATACCATTGAATACCCATCTGTGACATCGGCCGTGTTTCAAACCGCAGCGGCTGCCATCAACCGTTATTACCGGGCCAAAGCGGAGCTGTACCGGCAGCGTTACCGCCACAGCCTGTATCACCAGGCCGTGCTCGATTATGAAATGACAAAGGCCAATCCAGATATCCCGTTTCGGCCATATGAAGCGTACCTCGGGTGCACGATCACCTACAACGACAATTGCACGCTGAGCCTGTTCTTTGACGCGTACCAGTTTACGGGCGGCGCACACGGCAACACGCGGCGCACTGCCGACACATGGGACCTCGGGAACAGCCGCCGCGTGACGATGGCGCGCTTTTTCGCGCCAGGCGCCACATACAAGGCGTATGCGATCAGCGCGGTTCAATCGCAGATTCGTGAACAGACCGCGTCGGGCAGCGGCATGTACTTTGACGACTTCGACACAAATACGGCACGTTATTTCAACGTCAACAACTTTTACCTCGTGCCGGAGGGGCTCATCGTATACTATCAGCAGTATCAAATTGCACCGTATGTGAGCGGCATCCCCGAATTTTTGCTGCCTTTCTCCAAGGACGTGCAGCGCCCGCAGTGCCGCAAAGCGCCGTCCGCCAAGCCCCGCCCCTAATCAATTTGATCCTCCCCTCTGATGGCCACAAATAGGCAAACCGCACACCTGCGATGAGCGCTCTTCATGGCATTGCATCTCCCTATCCCTTTGCCGTCATCACCCCTTATACACATCAATGTAAAAAAAAGTTGTGTTTAACAAACTTTCTGTTGTATTATCTGTCCGTGGTGCTATAATAAAGTTGTCTTAAGCAAACTTTTTAACGGGGTATTAAAGACTATGCAACATCGGGACATGCATCGACATCATCATCATGGACACAGCCGCGAGTCACTCGACCAGCTCGAGCTCGGCGGCACGGCCACAATCGCCGCGGTAAACGGTGAAGGCGCGCTGCGCGACCGCCTGCTGGACATGGGCTTAACGCCCGGAACCAAGGTGCTACTGCGAAAGGTGGCACCCATGGGCGACCCGATTGAGCTTATGCTGCGCGGGTATGAACTGACGCTGCGCATAAGCGATGCAAAGAATATAGAAATTGTGAGGGAAGGCCATGATCATCGCACTGGTGGGGAACCAGAACTGTGGAAAAACAACGCTGTTCAATCAGCTGACGGGGTCCAACCAACATGTCGGAAATTTTCCCGGCGTCACCGTGGAGAGCAAGGACGGCGTCATCCGCAGCCATAAGGACACGACCGTTGTTGACCTGCCGGGCATCTATTCTCTTTCGCCGTACACGAGCGAAGAGATCATCACCCGCGATTTTATCACGAAACAGCGCCCCGACGGCATTATCAACATTGTGGACGCGACGAATATAGAGCGCAACCTTTATTTGAGCATACAGCTGATTGAGATGGGCGTGCCGATGGTGATTGCGCTCAACATGATGGACGAGGTGCGCGTCAACGGCGGCACGATTCGCGTGAAAGCCATGAGCGAGGAGCTCGGCGTGCCCGTGGTGCCCATTTCCGCGAGCAAAAACGAAGGCATCGACGAACTGATCGATATTGCGATAAAAACAGCCGGGCACAAGCAAAAGCCCAAACGGCAGGATTTTTGCACCGGGCCGACGCACCGCACGGTGCATGCCGTGGCGCACCTGATTGAAGACCACGCCGAGCGCGCAGGCATTGCCCCGCGCTTTGCTGCCACCAAGGTGGTGGAGGGCGACGCGCCGATGATTGAAGCGCTTCAGCTTACGGACAAGGAGCTCAATTCGATTGAAAGCAGCATCTACGAAATGGAGGACGCGCTTTCGACCGACCGCAAAGCCGCCATCGCGGACATGCGCTACAGCTTTATTGAAGCGCTCTGCGAAAAAACGGTGGTGAAGCCCAAGGAAAACAAGCAGCACGCGCGCAGCGTGCGCATTGACAATATCCTCACGCACAAATATCTCGCAATACCGATGTTCTTAGCGATTATGGGCGTGGTGTTCTGGCTCACGTTCGGCGTAATCGGCAGTTTTTTAAGCGATCTGCTCGCGGACGGCCTCAACCAGCTGACCGAAGGCGTGCGTTCCGTGCTGACATCGGGCGGCTTCAACCCCGTGATGATATCGCTTGTGGCGGACGGCATACTCGCGGGCGTGGGCAGCGTGCTCTCGTTCATCCCCACCATCGTGGTGCTGTTCTTCTTCCTCTCGATGCTGGAGGACAGCGGCTATATGGCGCGCGTGGCGTTTGTGATGGACAAACTGCTTAGAAAGATCGGCCTATCGGGCCGCAGCTTTGTGCCGATGCTGATCGGCTTCGGGTGCAGCGTGCCCGCGATTATGGCCACGCGCACGCTGCCGAGCGAGCGCGACCGCAAAATGACGATTGTATTAACGCCGTTTATGAGCTGCAGCGCCAAGCTGCCGATATACGGCATGTTCACAATGGCGTTCTTCCCGGATCACCGCGCGCTTGTGATGATCGGCCTTTATGTGCTCGGCATGCTGCTCGGCGTACTGAGCGGCCTGATACTCAAGAAAACGGCGTACCGCGGAAACCCGGTGCCGTTCATCATGGAGCTGCCGAACTACCGTCTGCCAAGCGGCAAAACGGTGCTGCGGCTGCTGTGGGACAAGGCAAAGGATTTTCTGACGCGCGCGTTCACAGTCATATTTATTGCTACACTTGTCATATGGTTCTTTCAGACGTTTGACTGGCGGTTTAACGTGGTGGCGGACAGCGCGGACAGCATGCTTGCGGGCATCGGGCATTTGGTCTCCCCCGTGTTTGCACCGCTGGGGTTTGGGGACTGGCGCGCATCGACATCGTTGATAACCGGGTTTATGGCGAAGGAGGCGGTGATCAGCACATTCGCGGTGCTGACCGGAGCGAGCGCGGCGGAGCTGCCGATGGCGCTCGGGCAATTGTTCACGCCGCTCGCGGCGCTCTCGTTCCTCGTGTTCACGCTGGTGTATTCGCCGTGCGTGGCGGCCATTGCGACGGTGAAGCGCGAGATGCGCAGCGGCTGGGCGGCCATGGGTGTGGCGCTGTATCAAACCGCTGTCGCGTGGATTGCGGCGGTGATTGTGTATCAGGTGGGGAGCCTGATTGTAGGAGGCTGACTATGAATTTGATTGATTATTTGCTCATCGCGGTCGTGGTGCTGCTGGTGGGGCTGGATATATGGTATTTGCGGCGCAGGAAAAAGAGGTGCAACGGCTGCGCCTCGTGCCCGTATGCGGGGAGCTGCAGCAGGATCAGCAAGGTGAAGAAGAAATGATGAGAGAAGGCCGGAAACGGCCTTTTTTTGATGGCGATTATATGGATAACTGAAGGTTAGAGTCTTAGCCGGACTACTACCAGTTATGCTCAAAGCTGACAGATAAACTAGAAGTTGCAGATCTTATATTTTGAAAGCCGATTACTTCATTTGTGAATTCTTTCGCAGTTTTAGTGTTAAGTTAAGTTCATTTTTGTAAGCGTCTATTCCCAAGGTTGTTGCTTTCTCCAATACAGTTCCATAATTGATCCGGAACAACGAGCAGATACATACATATAATGAATCAGGAGTTGATTGTTTTGGTTATAGAACAACATATGCATATGTTTAAAGGAG
>JAEZNC010000077.1 GCA_023441905.1 Bacillota bacterium
CGAGGTGAGCGGCGTGATTGCGCAGGCTCCTGCGGGTAACGGCGGGTTTGGCTACGATCCGCTGTTCTTTATGCCCGAACTTGGACAAACCTTTGCTGAAATTCCCGCCGAAATCAAAAACGGCCTGAGCCATCGCGCACGGGCGCTCTCTGCACTGCAAAAAAAGCTATCCGAACAGTCTTTATAGCCAATGAAGACAATACTAGTGATCAGCGACACCCATGGCGTAAAAATCAAAATGGCGGCAGCGGTTCACCGTTTTCCCGAGGCGGACATGATTTTTCATTTGGGAGATATCAGCCGTGATGCCGATTATATCCGCACTTTGACGAACAAGCCTGTTTACAGCGTGCGCGGCAACTGTGATTTGAATTCCGCAGCCGAAGCAGAACTGGTGCTGTCGGTTGAAGGTGTGAAATTCCTGCTGGTTCACGGGCATCAACAGAGTGTCAAATCATCGCTGCTCGGGCTCAAGCTTTACGCGCAGGAGAAGGATGTGCAGGCTGCGCTTTTCGGGCATACGCATATCCCCACGGAGCAATATGCCGACGGGATTTGCCTTTATAACCCGGGCAGCCTCGGCGAACCGCGCTCATATCCCGCTACGGTCGGCCTAATAACGGTTGATCAGGGGACACTCAAAATTAAGACGGTGAAGATTTAGCTGTTTTGATCTGATCAGGTCGTGGTAATAACAGTGTGAGGGTGGCACATGTGAGGAAGAAGTGTTAAAATACCCATTCTTAACAGAGGTCAGACAATATGATTCCCAAAGAACATCAAGCCTTTATTAATAAAGCCGTTACTATCCTCAAACAGGATAGCAGAATCGTTGGGATTGCGCTCGGAGGCTCATATATCTCGGGGGATATGGATGAGTATTCCGATCTTGATTTTGTCATCGCAGTGAATCCGCAGAATACAGATCAGATCATGAGCGAACGGATCGAGATCGCACAAAGTCTCGGAGATCTGCTTTCTGCATTCACAGGGGAACACGTGGGAGAACCGCGCCTGCTTGTCTGCTTATACGATTCTCCGCTGCTTCATGTCGATTTGAAGTTCGTCTCCTTGAGCGATGCCGAAAAGCGTGTTGAAGACCCTGTGATTCTGTATCAGAAAGATAACGCTTTGTCCGACGCCTTTGCGGGTATGCCCGCCGTGTTTCCCTATCCCGATCTGCAATGGATGGAAGACAGATTTTGGGTATGGGTGCATTATGTTGCCGGCAAAATTGCCAGAGGCGAGATTTTCGAGGCGATTGAGTCTATTTCATTTATAAGACAGAATGTGATAGCGCAGCTGATGCAGATAAAAAACGGCAGGCATCCGCGCGGCGTCAGACACATTGAACAAAGCGCGCCGGATGAACTGCCTGCCTTACTTGAAACTATTGCTGTTCATGACAGACAAAGCTGTATAAGCGCGCTTCGCGCACTCATTCGCCTGTACCTTGAATTACGGGAGCCATATTTGGGACAAAAGATTGAGCCGCGGTTACGCGCGCAGGAAAAGGCAATAGAATATCTTTCTTTAATATCTGTTTAGAGATGTATCATAGTATTTATCTTCGGCCCATTTCGCGGGATTATCAACGATATATTTCCAATGGATAAGGTAATCTTTTTCATCACGGATAATATGATCGTAATACCCATTTTGCCAGAGATCAACTTGGCTTGTTTTGTTTGTGTACCGTTTCAATGAGGAAATGAGCTTTGGTATAGATTTTAGAGCAAGCTCATTGTTAGCATCATTTTCTTTTTGATCTGTTTTTGATACAACATCATTTAGTAGGGCGCGATTCCGAAGCGCGCCGTCACAAAAGATGCGTCAGGGATGGTGAGATTGTTTCGGCAATGACCGGTTCATTTCATGACAGTTCACATATCACCGCGATGAATGTAGATATTGAGCATTTCCGCCCGGTCGTACCCTGCGCAACCTTTCATATTGCGCCATTTTAATTTTTTCATAGAGCGCAGTTCTACAATATATCAAGTGACAGTACCTATATAATATGCCCATCACACACAAAAGGGTCTGGTGGGGTTGCAAAAGGTCTATGTTGAGCTCGTGTTTCTCGACAACTTTATCGTTAACCTGCTCATTATACTGCTCGCGTCGCGGCTGACCAAAACGCCGGTACGGTGGCGAAGGTTCTGTTTGGCGGCGGCGTTGGGCGGCGTGTATGGGTGCATTGCCGTGGCATTAAGCGGCTGGCCGGAGATGATCATGGTGAAAATCGCGGCCGGATTCGCAATGTGTCTGGCCGCGTATGTCCGGCGCGGTGAGCGAGGGTTCTGGAAGAACACCTGTGCGTTCTGGGTCGCTTCATTCGTGCTCGCTGGCGCGGTTTATGCGTGTATGCTGGGCTTTGGCGACCCCGTGACCATCGGCGGGGCGTTTGCCGTGAAAGCGCCGGTGCGCATCATCCTTCTCGGGCTGCTGGTGGGTGCTGTGCTGACCGATCTGCTGGCACGCGTCAAGCAGCGCACGCTCCGGCGCGAAGAGCACGCAGCGATGCTCACGCTGACAATGGGTGATAAGCAGCTCACGGTGAAAGCATTTGCCGATTCGGGCAACCTCGTGCGCGACCCGATAAGCAGGCGAAGCGTCATTTTTTTAAGCCATTCGGCTGCCGGACAACTGCTCGGCAGCGATCTGATGGAGCTGGTATCAAAGAAGATTCCTAAGCCGACTGACCGCCTGCGTATCGTACCGTGTGCCACTGCGGCGGGGCAGAGGCTTTTTTACGGCATCGAGATAGACAATGCGGCGCTGTCGGGCTCGCCCAAAGGTGTGAAAGCCGTGGTGTGTCTGTCGCAGCAGCCGATTTCCGGCGGATTCGGCGCGATTGCGGGAACAGATCTGCTGGACGAACTGATGAAAGGAGCAACATATGAGGACGCTGTGGGTACAAAGACTGATCGCCTGGGTGATGCTGAGGCTGAAGCTGGCGGCGCGGGCGGACTATATCAACGGGAGCGAAGCGCTGCCGCCGCCGCTCACACGAACGGAGGAGGCGACACTGCTTCGGCTGCTGGGGGAGGGGGACAAATCGGTCAGACGCGTGCTCATTGAGCGCAATCTAAGGCTGGTTGTGTACATTGCGCGCAAGTTTGAAAACACGGGTATCGGAATTGAAGATCTCGTGTCAATCGGCGCAATCGGACTCATTAAAGCCGTCAATACGTTCGATGTGGATAAGAACATCAAACTCGCGACATACGCCTCACGCTGCATTGAAAATGAGATACTCATGTACCTGCGGCGAAATGCCAAGCTTCGCTATGAAGTTTCATTTGATGAGCCGCTCAACGTGGACTGGGACGGCAACGAACTGCTGCTGTCAGACATACTCGGCACCGAACCGGACGTGGTATACACCGAGATCGAGGATGGCGTGGAGAAGGACCTCATGCAGACGTGCATCGACAAGCTCTGCGCGCGGGAGAAGATGATCATGGAGATGCGCTTTGGGCTCAACGGCCAGAAGGAGCGCACGCAAAAGCAGGTGGCCGACTGCCTCGGCATTTCGCAATCTTACATATCGCGGCTTGAGAAGCGTATCATCAAGCAGCTGCGCACCGAAATCAGCAAAATCGTATAGTCTGCTGCGTAAGTCAGTCTCATTAACCCTGCAAGTCGCGGGGTTTTTTGTTTGCAATAATGAAAGATAAGGTTATACTTAAATCAAACATCTGGAGGACAAGACAATGCAAAAAAGCTTTTGGGACGCCGTGAAACAGCGGCGCAGCATATACGGGCTCAGCAACGAAAAAATCGTACCGAATGAAAAGATCGCTGAGATTGTGAAAGGCGCGGTGACGCATGTGCCGTCGCCGTATAACTCGCAGAGCACACGGGTTGTTGTTCTGTTCGGCCAAGAACATAAGACGTTCTGGCGGCTTGTGCTTGATGAGTTAAAAAAAGTTACATCGCCAAACCGGTTCCTCGCAACGCAGCGAAAGGTGGAAGGGTCGTTTGCGTCGGGATATGGCACGGTGCTCTATTTTGTCGATAAAAGCGCGGTGGACGAGCTTGCGGCAAAGTTCCCGCTGTATGCGGATAAATTCGCACTCTGGTCGCAGCATTCCAACGCAATGCACCAATATGTGATTTGGACGGCGCTTGAAGCCGAGGGGCTGGGCGCGTCGCTGCAGCATTATAGTCCTCTTGTGGACGACGCGGTGCGTGAGAAGTGGAACGTGCCGGCTGAATGGCAAATGGTTGCGCAGATGCCGTTTGGCAAGCCTACACAATCTCCGGGAGACAAGGAGTTAAAAAGCCTTGATGAGCGGGTTCGGATATTTGAATAACGATTTATTAAAGTGACTGGCAGGCCGCTTCGGCTTGACGAATGAATTCAACCTGTCATGCTGAACGGAACGTGAGTGAAGTGAAGCATCCCATGGCAGAACGCTTTAAACATGGGACTCCGGTCCGCTGCGCAGCCAATCGCTAAGCTCAATCGGAATGACATTTTAAACTTTGTAGCAACCTCAAGCGGCTGAAAGGCCGCTTTTTTGGTGCCGAATACTTGATTTTCGTCCATAGACATTCGCGGACATACGCGCATAAAATAATTTGTAAATAAATTTTGACCTTCCTTGACTAAGACGAAGCAAAGTGGTATATAATAATCATAAAGGGTTAGCACTCGCGTGGAGAGAGTGCTAAGACGAACAGAGAATATGCTGTTGAAATCGAAAAAAGGAGTTGATTATGATGGCAAACTTGATACCCGCAAACAGGAGAAACAGGAGCGTGACGCCCACTGGCTTTGAGGATTTTTACAACATGCTGGA
>JAEZNC010000259.1 GCA_023441905.1 Bacillota bacterium
AAGCTTAATAGCATTGAGTTCAGTATAATGGCCATAGAAGGGCCCGTTATCGACATGAAATCCTAGATAATTTTCATTAAATACGTTGTCGCTCACCGGCACGGACACATAGATTCTTTTTTTATCCGTCCCCGCGTTGAGCACCATGAGCTCTTCCCCCGCATACTTGTCTCCCCCGGTTGTCTCAGCAGTCATTGTGCCCTCTGAAACTTGTATGTCGAGCTCCGGTGCTTTTTCAGGCGCGGATTCATGTTCTTTTTCCAGCCGCTTGATTTCCTCTTTCATTTCTTCTTCGCTATACATGTAATCATCAGTGGTTCCGTCGGCAACGCTTTTCTTATACACCAAAATCAGCTCTTCAATCTCATCCTTCGTCATCTCATGCGGCACATTATCACCCGTTACAGGCTGTTCATCGGGAAAGAGATAGTTGAAAAAGGCCGTGACCTGCTCCTGCGTAAAGCCTGTTTCAGAGACTCTTGCCGTCGGTATTTTCTCCGATTCGGGAACCGTCACAGCGGCGTCCACGCTGATGGTGAGCTTGCCGTCCGCCGCAGTCGTTTGATATGTGTAGCTGCCTTCCGGCACTTTTAGCTTCGAAACTTTCTGTCCCGCAGAATTGTCTGCCGCCTGCTGAACCATTTGTTCGGTATCTTTTCTAATAACGATTTCCTTCTCGGGAGTCGGCTGACAGGCTGCAAAAAAACACACGGTAATAAGCACAACCGCTAGTTTAAGCGCGGTCAATTTGGCGCTGTTTCTGTTTTTCATATTGGGCCCCCTCATTCTTTTTCTTTGCTCAGCACCACACCAATAAAGAAAAGGGATCAGACAATTTGATGGATGAAATACCGTATATAATGATATGACTAATGCTATAAATTTCTTTATAAATAAAATAATATACATAGCTGATAATGTAAATATTTAGAGCAGTTGTTTATAAAGACCAAAGACATAATAAGGGTTAAGCTTAAGTAACTCCTCTACCCTTTCCTTTTTTAAAATCAGATCAATTGACATGATTGAAAGCGCTTTCTCAAGATGAATATGAAGAAATAAAGCAGATGAATAAATCCATCTGAGAAGTGATGCGCTGATGATATGTCAACACCTTCTACGATAGTATCGCAAAGGTACATTATGATAATGCAAAGTACCGATGTTGTGAAGCCACTTACCGTTTTTTTACGTTTTGCATGTTACAAATTTTAGATTTGCTCGGTAAGCCCATCCCTAGTTTTATGGAATGCCCCCATGAGCTATAGCCACGGAATTATGACTTTGCTGCAATAGTCATCCCAAGCCGATCCGAACACTTTTGAGAGCATCTGCTCTTCTTCCGGCGAATACAGCCTCGAACCGATATAGACGATGATGCCGATTAATGCACCCAACCATGTATTTAAGAGGAATCCAACCCACGGCAGCACAAGCAAAGCAACGCCCGTATACAGCGGATGTTTCATGATGGCGTAAGGCCCATTTGTAATAAGCTGTTTTTTAGGTATTTTTTTCAGAATCAAAATAACCGACCATATCCATATGACCACACCGGGAATGAGCATTAACGCAGAAATCCAAAATAGAAGAGACGGCGAGCCGCCCACACTGAATACAGATGGAAACAGGATGTTCAATACCAAACCGACTACCAAAAACGGCAATACAAGCATACCAATCTTTCTCCCGTTACCGACAAGCACTTTAAGTCTCATAGGCTTCCCCTTGTTTTTATTATTTTGATGGGTTGTTATTTATCAGAAATATTTCGATTCTGTCGATTAGATTCGACGAATTTAGTCTAACACCTCTACACACCGGAATTTTTTTGTTCATAGACAATTGGTTGCCTAAAGTTTGATCGCTCAATACTTTGTCAGCTGTTTTTATGATTGCAGGTGCAAATATAAACAAATTGTAAAATTGAAGATTAATTTGGTATTTATTACTGACTTTCTCTGTATTATGTTATAAAATAATTCTGTAACTACATTTGGAATCAAGGGATGGAAAACATAATGAAGAAATGGTTCAAAAGTTTGAGCAAAAGACAAAACGATTCGGAAGACGGGCTCTCGGTCAAAGACAAAAATGACCTCGCAGATAGTCATCCGATATCGGATGATTCAAAGCAGTTTGATTCTTCTGATGGAGGAACTGATGAAACGTCTGTCTCAGAATCGCAAAGCAGTCATAAGTCAAAGACGAAGAAACCATGGAGCGTAAAGAAAAAGGTTATCGTGACCATTGCCGGCGTTTTGGGTGCATTGGTCATCGGTATCGGAATATTCGCCGCATCGATCTTTATAGACCCTATGAGCCATTTTGAAGCCATCGCGCCGTTACCGTCAGCGCCCGCAGCTTCCTTACCGGTTGAAAGCGGCGATTCACCCACGCCGACTCCCACGCTGAGTGAATACGATCAGCTCGTTGCCAAGAGTGATTTCGGCATCCTTGAACAGACGGTTAATATTCTGTTGATCGGCGTTGATTACGCGCCTGAGCGCAACGACTGGGAAGGCAAGCATTATTACCATTCTGATGTCATGATCGTTCTGGCTATCAATAAAGAAACCGGCAGCGTCAATCTGATTTCTTTGCCCCGCGATACGTATGCCGAAATCCCCGGCGTTGAAGGCATATACAAGCTGAACGCCTCGATGGATTGCGGCGGCGGCTGGAAGGATAACCCTGCCGGAGGCTGCAAAAAGGTTTGCGAAGCTGCGTCATGGATGATAGGCGGCATTCCCATTAATTATTATTACGCTGTGGATATGTCTGCCGTGAAAGAGCTCGTAAACGCAATTGGCGGCGTGGATTTTAACATTGATGTCGTCGATTTTAAAATGCAGGGGCGCGAGTACAAGACTGGGCTTCAGCATATGGACGGACAGGCGGTTCTCGATTATCTGCGCGTACGCAAAGACATTGGCGAAGAATCAGGAGACAAAAACCGTGTCAACCGGCAGAAAAATATGCTTGTCGCGATTGTGCAAAAATTGAAAGATTCTGGGCTGATTTTTAAGATACCTGATATCATCAACGCGTTCAGCGGCAACCTTCAGACAAACGTTGATCTGGCGAGCACAGGCGCTTTGGCGGCATACGCATCTCAAATCGACACACGATGCATTAAAATGTATTCGATGGGCGGCCCGATGCATCTTGGACTTTTCAACTGGAATTTTGTCATCACTGACCAAGATAATCGGGTGAAAATTATTAAGGACGTATATGGCTTCGACATTAGCAGCGATGCGGATGTGCAGGCGCTGGAAGCCAAGTACGGTATCAAAGTACCCTCTTACGACCATTATACAAAAAGATATGCATTAAATCTTTGGCATAAAATGCAGGCCAAGATCATGAACAGACAGGCACCTCCCCTGCTTGATGACATCAAATCGAAGCTTGATGCCGATGCACAGCTGCCGCCTTATCCGGAGCTGGTTCCGGTGCAGGATCCTGCAACCGGTGAAATGATTCAGCCGCCGCCGGTACCCAGCGATGGCTATAGGAGATACCTTTCGGGTTGTGCAGAATGGCAATTATATAATAAGGTTGACGAAGAATTTTCGCGTATGGATGATATCGAACAGCTGCAGCTCGATATTCAGGCGCTTTGCGAGAAATTCGGGATCAAAAAGAGTGAAAAGGAATGGAAAAAGTATTGGCATGTGGACTACGGCGACCATGCAGGGAAACGGTCGGCCAATCAGCCGTATGTGAAAAATGAGATGCCTGTTGATTTCAATTAAATATCAGCGGAATTGAAAGTATCCGATAAAAACGGACATTAACGAAAACCCTATGATATGGACAAAAAGCAGCGCTTTAAT
The DNA here is from genome assembly GCA_023441905.1 of Bacillota bacterium. Taxonomy (GTDB): domain Bacteria; phylum Bacillota; class Clostridia; order Christensenellales; family SZUA-584; genus SZUA-584. Next base: position 3,843 of record JAEZNC010000259.1, read on the forward strand.
CATAGGGTTTTTATTTATGGTAGTATTTAATATTTTTATGATATATTTTATTTTGTGATTATCTATGACACGCTCGTGTATGTTAATATATGCATTCAATTGGAGGTGTTTTTATTAGTAATAATGAAAGGAAGTCAACAACTCTGCCATCTATTATTCCCCTTGTATTAGCATTGCTATTTGTGTTGTTATTCTGTGTTTTGCAAAGTGACCTTGTTCAGATATTAACCCCGTTCTTGATGGTACCGATAAAGTATTTATGTCTGGCTATAGTAATTGCGGTATATATAATTAATCTTGCAAGAACCATTAAAGCTATCATTGAAATTGGGCCTAATAAACGTTTACTTACCAGATTGATTATTATTATTATTTTTATTGCAATTATTGGCTTAGCTATTTTCCTTCCGCTTGATGACTATTATGAAAATGCCCGTTTTTCTTCATTATCTGAGCAATTTGATGCCGCTGCTATAATAATGTCTCAAACGGGTGCTGGAGATGGCTATAATGCAGCTCTTCCATTTGAATATGCATATTTATCGCGCGGAGGCGGCGATATTATCATATGCGGCACAGGCGATAATAAAGCCATTCTTTTTTATTGTGATCGGGGAATATTGGATGGCTTCAGCGTGTATGCATATGCGCCAAACCAAAATGCCCTGAAAAATCTATGGCAATATACTGACTGGAGTGAATTTAAAAAATTGAGAGAAAACTGGTATTATTGCCGATCATCATAATCTGCAGAAAAGCCAATACTTCATAAATTATCACAGCCCGTAAATATCGCTATACTTCTCGTTTAGATAATTGATATAGTATTTCGCGGCCAGTTCCTCTCCCGTCACCCGCCTGATCAGTTCCTCAGGCAGATACACCGCGCCGTGCCGATGAATGTGCTCCTTGAGCCATCCGTTGAGCGACATAAGGTCTCCCCCCTCTATGCGCTGTTCATAGTCCGGCATATCGCTTTTGAGCTTATGGATGAACTGCGCGCCGTAAAGGTTACCGAGTGCATAGCTCGGGAAATAGCCAAAATTGCCGCTCGACCAGTGCATATCCTGCAGTATTCCCTCCGCGTCGTTTTTCGGTTCCACGCCAAGGTACTCCCGGTATTTCTTGTTCCAGAGAATCGGCAGCTCATTGAGCCCCGCTTCTCCGTCGAATATCGCCTTTTCGAGCTCATAGCGGATGATGATGTGCAGGCTGTATGTGAGCTCATCCGACTCGATACGTATCAGCGACGGTTTTACCTGATTAATCGCCCTATAAAACGTGTCGAGCGGCACAGTCTTAAACTGCGGGAAGCAGTCCTGCGTTTCGGGGTAGAAATAAGTCCAGAAAGCGCGGCTGCGGCCGATGATGTTCTCGTAAAGCCGAGACTGAGATTCGTGTATGCCCATTGACGTGCCGGTTTTGAGCATGGTGCCGAGCAGACTATCGGAGATGTTTTGCTCATAGACCGCGTGGCCGCCCTCGTGAATGCAGCTGAACAGCGCGCTTTGAAACTCTTTCTCATAGTAATGCGTTGTGATGCGCACATCATGGTTCCCAAGCGTATCCGTAAAAGGATGAACGCTGACGTCAAGCCGTCCCGCGTCAAAATCGTAACCCATCTTCTCAAGCACGCTGCGGCACAGCTTTTGCTGCGCACCCAGCGGATAATCGCTGTGCAAAAAATCGTTATCCGTCTTTTTGCCGCTCGATTTGATACGATCGAGCAGAGCGATGATCGCGTCTCTGAGCTCAGCAAATATCACATCAAGGGTATTCACCGTGATGCCCGGTTCGTAAATATCGAGCAGCTTGTCGTAACGGCTGTTTTGAAATCCCCAATAACCGATGAATTCCCGATTGAACGCAATCAGCCTTTCAAGATGCGGTTTGAATATCGAATAATCGGATTTTTCTTTGGCGGTCTCCCATGCCGATTCCGAATCGGAACACGCGATCACATACTCACGGTATCTGTCTTCGGGAATCAAAGTTGAGCGGTCGTATTCTCTTTTTGCCCTGTCGGTCATGGCTTTGACGACGTCATCCGAACCTTGATTCTCGCTGAAATAGTCGATGAAATCCTTCATTTCTTGGGAGGTCTGACGCTTGTACATCTCAGTCGATAAATAACCGAGTATTTCGCCACGGTACGGCGCGCCTTTTTTGGGGATGCTGACGCGTGAATCCCAATACAGCGTGCTGATTGCACTGTTTAAGTATTCGATATCCTTCATATATGATTTGAACTGGCTCAGTTTACCAGTAAATTCTTCGTTCATGTTATCCCTTTCCAAGTGCCAATCCAAGATAAAATATTTTATTTAATAATTATAACACAAAGGCGGTTAGGTCATGCATATTAATCAGTTCAATCGGATTTCACGGCTTCATTGATTGCCACGATTGCACACGCCATCATGGTGCTATCCGGCTCCCGCGTGGTGAAACGCTGCGCAAACAATCCCAAACGTGTTATCAGCGTAGTTTTTTTTGCGCGCATGGCTTCGTATGCCAATCCCGCCGCAATCAACACCACAGCGCATAGTATCAGTTCTTGCACCGTTTCAGGAAGCTGCTGTGGAATGAAAACAGACGCGACAAGCACAGCCAAAACAATGATAACCACCATCGACGTCCCGCAACGTTTGTGGAATCGGCTCTGTGCCGTCACATTCTCAAAGGTCATTTCAAGGCCCTTTTCATAGCAGGCAATCGCTTTGTGCTCAGCGCCGTGATAGCGTAGCAGCCTTTTAACGGCGGGCAGGCTCGTTATTATGAAAAGCGTGAAAATAAACATAACCAAATTAGCCAGACCGTAAACGAATGTGAACAGATAGTGCTGACAAAACTTCAGAAAATATAGACAAAGATAGTTATAGAGCCAATCCGTCAAAAAAGCATAGAGCCCCACTATCAAAACGGCGACTGCGGCACTGATGATTGAGAGCGGTGAAATGTGCAGTTCTCCCGCTTGTTTAGAAAGCTGAATGGCACGGAATATCGTCTGAACAGACGTCTTGAATGACGAGAAAAGCTGATAAATACCGCGCAGCACCGGTCTTTTGATGATGCTCTTTTGGCTGACAGGCCATGACTCGGATACAATTCTGCCAGAGTGCAGACGCAGCGCTATCGCGTATTTTTCATGGGTGCGTATCATCACACCGTTCGACAGTGCCTGCCCGCCAATCGGTAAGCCGAGTTTCATTTTCATGCCAATCAAATCTTCTTTATTGTCCATATCTTTATAGAGAGTATATAGGTAAACACGGTGAAAAGAAAGTGTTTTGCGCCGGTTGGCTTGCCTAATCCGATATTATGAGCATTAAAAAACAATACAATCTATGGTATAGTTTTCTGAAGATGAAAGGTTACTTATTCTGCAGCTTATATATGATCTTATAGCCTTTGGCTTCAATCGATTTTTCTATCTGTTCGGTGTTAAACGTGCGCGTACCGATCACCACGGCGCTTTTGCCGCTTTCGCCGGTGTATACGGCGATATGCGAAATATTCGCATCGAACTCCGCGAATATACCGCCGATGCTCGCCATGATTCCCGGAATATCCTCCACCTCAATGGTCAGGCGCGTGCCAGGGTCGCGAAAACCCAGCAGGCTGACAAACGCGTCAAAGATATCTCCCTCTGTAATGACACCGGCGAGTTTATCGTTTTGAATAACAGGCAAAAAGCTGATATCGTTGCCGCGCATAACAATCGCCGCTTCCTCAAGAAGCGCGTCAGGCGCGATGGTGATGACGTCCTTTTTCATGATGCCGCTGATCTGGGTGCGCGACAGCAGATAGGTCAGTTCTCCCGCGCTGAAGCTTGTTGCCTTAGAGGGTGAAGCTTGTGCAATATCTTCTCTCGATACAACCCCCACCAGCTTGCCGTCCTTCACGACGGGCAGACGTTTCACGTTGCTGCGGCTCATCACATTTTGAGCATCGGGTATCGTGCAGTCGGGCGATATTGTAAACGGATTCGTGGTCATCTTGTTTTTAACGAACATCGTTTATCCTCCGAGATATGCTTTTTTAACCAAGTCGCTGTGCATCAACTCTTCACCCGTGCCCGTCAGCACGATGCTGCCTGTTTCCAGCACATAGGCCCTGTGCGCAATCTGCAGCGCCATACGGGCGTTCTGTTCAACCAGCAGCACGGTCGTCCCGCTCTGGTTGATATCTTTGATAATGCTGAATATCTCGAGCACAAGCAGCGGTGATAAGCCCATTGAAGGCTCATCGAGAAACAGAATCTTCGGGCGGCTCATGAGAGCACGGCCAATCGCCAGCATTTGCTGCTCGCCACCGGAGAGCGTTCCGGCCAGTTGTTTGCGTCTTTCCGCCAGTCTAGGGAAGCGGATAAAAACATTTTCGAGATCCTGCAAAATCTCGCTCCTCCCGCGCCTTAAAAAAGCGCCGAGCTCGAGATTCTCCATCACGGTCAAATCGGAAAAAATGCGCCGTCCTTCCGGCACCTGCGAGATTCCGAGCTTAACGCGTTCCTGCGCAGACGCTCCCGTGATGTCCTTGCCGTTCAGATAGATTGTGCCGTTTGTGGGTTTTTTTAAACCTGAAGCCGTATGCAGCGTGGTCGTTTTTCCGGCGCCGTTTGCGCCGATCAGCGTGACAATCTCTCCGCCATTCACGTCTATGGAAACATCTTTGAGCGCCTGTATTACGCCAAAATGAACATTGATGCCGCGAATTTCAAGCATTGGCCACATCCTCTCCCAAATACGCTTCAATCACATGCTTGTTCGTTTTAATCTCATCAGGAACACCGTGCGCGATCACCTTGCCGTAATCCATCACATAAATACGCTCACAAATTTTCATCACCACCGACATATCATGCTCAATCAGCAGTATGGTCAGATCAAAGTCACTGCGCAGGCGCAAAATCGTTTCTGTGAGCTGGGCTGATTCCGCGGGGTTCATGCCTGCCGCCGGCTCGTCGAGCAGCAGCAGCACAGGCTTGGTGGCCAGCGCACGCACAATCTCAAGGCGGCGCTGCTCGCCGTACGGCAGATTTTTCGCCAGCTCGTTCTCCTTGCCGTCAAGGCTGACTATCTCGAGCAGCCGTATGCATTCGCTGCGTATCTGCTTTTCTTCGCGCTGATAGGATGGCAGATGCAGCAAGCCCGAAAGCACGCCGTAACCGATGTTCTGGTTCATCGCAATGCGAACGTTGTCAAGAACCGTGAGATCCTTGAAAAGCCGAATATTCTGGAACGTTCTGGCGAGCCCTGCCTTGCTAATCATATATGGTTTCAATTTATTGAGCTTCACGGGTTCACGGTCTCGTCTCAGCAATATTTCGCCGGATGTGGGCTCGTAGATGCCTGTGAGCAGATTGAATACGGTGGTTTTTCCCGCCCCGTTCGGGCCTATCAGGCCGACCAATTCTGCTTTCTCGAGCTCCATATCCACATTTGAAACGGCCGTTAAGCCACCGAACGATTTTGTTAATTTATTAACTGTTAATATCGACATGGTCACACTCTTTTCTTGCGGATGGACTGCCCGATCTTGTTAAACAGCTGCAACGATACCTCTTTTGAGCCCATCAATCCCTGCGGCCTGAAAATCATAATGACCACCAGCAGCAGCGCATAAAGCACCATGCGGATATCGGCGAACGACTGCAAAAACGTGGAGATGAGCGCAAGCAGTATGGCGGCGAATATCGAACCCGAAAGGCTTCCGAGCCCGCCGAATACAACGATCACCAGGATATCGATCGATTTGAGAAAGCCGAAATTGTCGGGCTTGATGACATAGAAAAAGCCGGAATAGAGCGCACCCGCGATACCGGCACACACCGCGCCGATTACAAACGCCATCACCTTATATTTTGTGGTGTTGATGCCCATCGAATCTGCTGCGATTTCATCTTCGCGTATAGAGACACACGACCGTCCGTGTGTGGATTTTAAGAAGTTGGCAATCAAGGCGACGATGCCTGCCGTGAACAAGAACAGCCAAAACCAGGTCACGTCGCGCGGGATGCCGCTGAGGCCCGCTGCGCCGTTCGTGATATTGAGGTTGACAAATACGATGCGAATGATTTCGGCGAGGCCGAGCGTCGCGATGGCGAGATAATCGCCCCGAAGGCGCAGTGTCGGGAGCCCGACAAGCACGCCCACAAGTCCTGCGGCCAGCGCGGCCAGCACCGTGCCAATTAAAAACGCGCCCGTTCCGAGAGAAGCTGACTTGTTGAGCGTGAATATGGCACAGGTGTACGCGCCGATCGACATGAAACCAGCGTGTCCGAGCGAGAACTGCCCCGTGAAACCAGTAATGAGGTTCAAGCTGACGGCGAGTATGATATTGATGCATATCGTCACAAGCGTCGTAAAATAGTAGTCGTTGAGTAGGCCTGTCAGCAGCAGCACCTGAACGATGACAAAAACGAGCACGACGAGCGCTGTTTTAACCAAGGCGGAATTGAGCTTCTTCATATCACACCTTCTCTCTGACATGCTTGCCAAGCAGGCCCGCGGGTTTCACAATCAATATCAATATCAGTATGGCGAATACCACGGCATCCTTAAAAAGCGAGCTCGCGTATCCGGCCACCATAACCTCCACCATGCCGATGAAATAGCCTCCGATCATCGCGCCCGGAATGCTGCCGATGCCGCCGAATACCGCGGCGATAAACGCCTTGACACCGGGAAGGTAACCCATAAGCGGATTAATTGACGTGTAATAAACACCGACCAGCACGCCTGCCGCCCCCGCCAGAGCGCTTCCCAACATGAAAGTAAACGATATGGTGTGGTCCACATTGATGCCCATGAGCCGCGCGGCATCGGCATCCTGAGAAACGGCGCGCATGGCTTTGCCGAGCTTGGTTCTTTTCACGATAAACTGCAGCAGCACCATTAAAATCACGGTGACACCCACAATGAAGAAATTCTGAACGGGTATACTGAATGTCCCGATATTTACCTTTTCGGCGAGTATGCCCGTGGCCGCAGGGTAAGCGCGCACATTCGCACCCACGAGAAACATCATACCGTATTCCAAAAATAACGAAACGCCGATGGCCGTAATCAGCACGGTGATGCGGGATGCATGGCGCAGCGGTTTGTAGGCAACTTTTTCAATCAGCGTTCCGAGAATCAGGCACAGCAGCATGGCGATCAGCATGGAGGGCAGCAAATTGAGTCCGAGCGATGTCATGCAAAAATAGCCCGTATACGCGCCGATCATATACACATCGCAATGGGCAAAATTGATGAGCTTGATAATGCCGTATACCATGGTGTATCCCAGAGCGATCAAGGCATATATGCTCCCGAGAGAGATCCCGTTAATAATCTGTTGTAATAGCTGCTCCACTTTTCTCTCCTCATTTCTCCTCTGCAACGTAAACTCCCGCTGTTTACTTATGTATTTATCCTAAATAGCGGCTTTTGAATTCATTATGGCTGCAACTTCCCGAAAAAATCAACCGGTATAATCTAAGCAGAATGGGATAATTTAAAAATGAGAGCCTTGACATCAAAGCTCCCACTTTATAGCTCGTCGATACGCCTGCGGCCATCCGTCAGTTTTCACTATTTGGTTCGGCACTGTGCCGATACTGCCCAAATCCATAGGGCACAGGTCGCGAGGGAATAACTTGCATGACTCAATTTTTAGCCTGTTCGAAAGCCGTAAGTCGTGAGTCTGATGATTACATCGTCTGCGCGGATCGCGTTAGAGTCCGGCCTTCACGCTGCCGACGGGCACGCCGTTTTGCATTTCAATCACAACGATTGATTTCACCGGGTTGTGGTTCTCGTCAATACTGAACGATCCGGTGACACCCGTGAAACTCTCGGTGGCTGCAAGCGCATCTTTAACGGCGGTACCGGTCAGTTCTTTCGCGCGGCCGATGGCGTCGCATGCGAACTTGGCCAGATCGTATCCAAGCGCATTGAATGCATCCGGATCTTTTCCGTATTTGTCTTTAAACGATTTGATAAAGTTCACAACGACCGGATCCTGGTCGAGAGAAGAATAGTGATTTGAATAATAGACTTTGGTTAGTGCCTGAGCACCCGCAAGTTCGAGCAGACTTGGCGAGTCAAAGCCGTCGGCCCCAAGGATCGGCACATTGATGCCAAGTTCGCGCGCCTGTTTGATGATAAGACCCGCTTCGTTGTAATACCCGGGTATAAAAATGGCATCGAAGCTCATATCCTTGATTTTTGTGAGGATGGCCTTGAAATCCG
>JAEZNC010000024.1 GCA_023441905.1 Bacillota bacterium
CAGCTTAAAGTTTGCAGACTTTCTTGTATGTGTGCGCTGTTTGGATGTTCTTCTTTTTGGTACCGCCATTTATCTACACCTCCTCGTCATCGTACAGTTTTGAAAGACCGGCAAACGGATTGTCCGGGTTCGCTTCGGGCCGGCAGCCGCATTCGCCTTCGTTTAAGTCTTTCCCGCAGTGGCTGCAAAGGCCTTTGCAGTCTTCCCGGCATAAGAAACGCGTGGGAAGATTGACCACCACATTGTCTTCCAGCATCCGATCCAGCTCGATGGATTCGCCAGCGAATTCATACTCGCCTTCTTCCGGCTGCTTTTTATAATACTCGGCAAAATGAAAACCGATCGTATACAAAAATGGGTTTAGGCATCTCGCGCAGGTCACGGTCGCCTTCGCATCGAAGCGTCCGGTCACTATCACGCCTTCTCCGTCATAGCGGTAATCCGCCGCGACGTCTATGCCTTGCGGAAAATCGTAACGTTCGCCGAGAAAATCAATCCCCTCAAACGCGCCGTGATATTCCGAGGAATAAAGCTCGCCCTCATTGAGCAGAGCTTCTTTTAAATCAATATTCATATCTTTACCTGCCCCTAGGCAATCGTCAACGTGTAAAATTATATTTTAAGCAAGCCTTTATGTCAACCTGTTTTTTTCGATGATGCCTGTTGGCTGCCAAGAGATCAAAAAGCCGGTTTTGTGATGCCTTAACGGCATCCCATTGCGGCGACGCGGCAATTTAATCACAATGCTGTCATCTGCCCTCTTCGGATTCGTCCGACAAAGCATCTCTCCGCTATCAGTGGCCAGCGATTGTTCTTAAGCAGGATAAGGGACAAACTATTTTTCCGACTGCAGACACAAAGTGTCTATCTAATAAATCAGAAGCTGCTTTAAACCTAATTGTCAAACAGCTTGCGCTTGGCCTCCGCCATTTCCGCGTGCCGCTCGATGTACCCTTTTAAGTCCTTCACGTTGGCTGCGCGTTCAATGCGCGCGCCGCCGTTAAAAAGCCGTTTGGATATCGCCCCCGCGCCGAACGCGAGCACATCGCAAAGCTCTTCCATATTGTCAATGTTATAAAGGCACGCAGCCCTGGGCCGCGTATAGCCCGCGTTTTCGAGGCTGCCCTTCATATACTTCTGGCGGTACATATAATATGCATGATAGCCCGCCGCTTCGAGCATCGCGTGCGCCGTTTCCAGCGTCTGTGCCGTCTGTGAATCGGTCGGGAACGCACCCATATTGGCCTCTGCGAACTTGGACGCGCGCTTCACGGCGAGCGTATGCACCGTGATATTCGCAGGTTCAAGCACCATCACCTGCTGCAGTGACTGCGCCATGTGCGCCTGCGTTTCCCCCGGCAGCCCCGCAATTAAATCCACATTGATGGCATCAAAGCCCGCCTGTGCCGCGAGCTCATACGCCGCGAGAAACTCAGCCGCCGTGTGCCGCCGCCCGATGCGCTGCAGCGTTTCGTCGAACATCGTCTGCGCGTTCACGCTGAGCCGCCGCGCACCCGAGGCCTTGATGAGTGCCAGCTTTTCATCGGTGATGGTATCCGGGCGGCCCGCTTCCACCGTGAATTCATCCGCGCCCTTTGCAAGCTCCGATGCCCGGTTCAATACTTTCTCAAGGCTATGCGGCGAGAGTGCCGTGGGTGTGCCGCCGCCCACATACAACGCGCGCACACGCCTGCCGCCGATGATCGTCTCCGCGCACTCAAGCTCCGCGAGCAGTGCCTGCACATACCCTTCTTCCGCGTCCTTAAACACATCGGGCGTGTACGACGCGAACGAGCAGTACGCGCAGCGCGTCACACAAAACGGTATGCCGATATACAAATCAAGTTCGTCGTCTTTGGGAAAAAGCCCGGCCTGCGCATCCACAATCGCTTTGGCCAGCGTATATTTCTGAGGCGATACGTCAAACGTGCTCAAAAAAAGGGTTTTGGCTTCTTGAACACCGAGCAGCGCTTCGCTGTCGCGCAGCAGCTTGGTGGGGCGTATGCCCGTAAGCGAGCCCCACGGCAACGGTGTGGCGAAATGAGCCAGCAGCGCCCTGTAAACGCTGATTTTGGACGCGCGTTTGGCTTCCCGCTTTTTCTCGAGCGCGCCTGCAGGTATCACGCCTGTAAACGTATTTTCCGATATGAAAACGCCGTCCAAAAGAAACCGGGCGGTGCTTGTCATCTTGCCGCCGCTCAGTTCGAGCGTGTGCAGCACCGTATAGCCTTCCGCCGCCGCTTCGGGCGATTCGAGCAGTTCAACGCGCCGCGTGTCGATAAACAAACGCACGGCTTCGCAGATGTCGTTGAAGTATTCGGGGTGAGTGGTATAAAGCGCCGTCATGATTTGAGAAAAGGGTTGTTCGCAAATTCAGCAAACAACGTGGTTTTGATGCCGTGCCCCGTGTACACGGTGTAGTCCTTTTTCAAACGCCCCAGCACATCGTGCAGGGAGTGATGGTATTCATTCGCGTCGCTGCCCGGAAAATCCGTGCGCCCGCAATACATATAAAACAGCGTATCGCCCGAAAACATCGCATCTCCTGCCAGGTAACAGACGCAGCCGCCCGAATGGCCCGGCGTATGCAGCACCTCCACCTCAATATCCGCCGCCACGATGATCTCTCCGCCTTCAAACAGCATATCCGGCTGAACGGGCTCAATGGAAAGCCCCGCAACCACCGCAAGGCTCTGTGTGTCGCTTTGCAGCATCGCGGCGTCGCGCCGGTGTATGCACACCTTCGCACCCGTATCGGCCGCAAGCTGAG
>JAEZNC010000031.1 GCA_023441905.1 Bacillota bacterium
TTTACCTCGTTTATGTGCGCAACGCGGCGGGCGAAAAGGGGTTCTATCTGTTCAGCACCGAGGATGAATCGCTGCAGCGGTACAAGGGAGCGGCTTTATCGGCACCGGCGCAGCCGACTGCACAGCCGTCCGCGGAGCCATCATCGGCGCCCGTTTCGGCACCGGCTGACATCGGCGGATTCGCGATTGATCAAACGCTCTTTTACGCGCTGTGCGGGGTATGTGCCGTGCTGGCTGCGGCGGTGATTGTGCTTGCGGTGTTGTATACATCGAAAAAGTCGCGCAGCAAGCGCCGCGCGGCCCGGTGGGAGAAGCGCAATTACGCGGCACCGAAAAAGGAAGATGAAACAGATCATCACGGCTAAGCCTCTATCCGAAAATTCTTTGAACATCAACATCCCCCGGTGGCTTCAATACAAGCTCGGGGGATTTTTATAAACGGGTAAAGCTCATATTCCTAATCTTGTCCTAAGGCATGCGCAGCGGTCGGCAGCCGCAGCGGCTTTAACTGGCTGTCCTAAGTTTTGTTAAGCGCATTTTCTAAGGCTTCTCCTCGCAGAAGCTGGCGCCGACAGGCGACTGATGAGGTGGTTGTGTTGCAGCTTCAGCCTTTTCGATATCCCGTGAAGACCGGGCGTATTCTTCTGCAAATAAAAGCGCCTGAGCCGATTGAATCGGTCAGGCGCTTCTTCATACTGATTTGGTGTTTGGTGTTATTGCACCGTGACCGTGCACGATGCGGTCTGGCCGCTGCTCGTGGTTGCCGTGATCACGGCTGTACCCGGCGCGACGGCTCTTAGCTTGCCCTTCGCGTCCACCGTGACGACGCCCGGGTTGCTGCTCGCCCATGTCACCGTTTTAAAGTCGGTATTCTTGGGCGCTATCGTCGCTTTCAGCGAGCCCGTTTTGCCTGTTTTCAGCGTCAGCGCCCCTTTCGAGAGCTTGATGCCCGTCGGATAAATCGGCGTGACGTTGACGGTGCAGCTCGCCGATTTGCCGCTGCCGTCCGTCGCCGTGCAGGTGATGACGGCCGTGCCGCCCGCCTTGCCCGTGACCACACCCGAGCTGGAAACCGCGGCCACCTTGGGGTTGCTCGATGTCCACTTCAGCTTTTTAACGCTTGCGGTGCCCGGCGCAATGGCTGCACCCAGTTTTACCTTCTGCGTCCGCGCGATGGTGGTATTGGTCATGTTCAGCGATATCGACGCAACCGGCTGACGGACGGTGATCGACTTTTTCACCGTGGTGGTTTTTGTCTTGACCTTGCCCTTCTTGTCCACCGTCTGCGATACGATCTTCGTGATGATTGTGACTTTGCCGCCCGCGAGGAATGTCACGTTACCGCCCGCATCCACCGTCGCGATGGCGGGGTTGCTCGAGGAGTACGTGACCGACTGAACGGTGTATCCCTTGGGGGGCGCGGGAGGAACGATAGTCAGCGCATTGCCCGCGTTCACTTTGGACGCTATTTTTTTGGCCGGAACGCTGCCCATGTAGGCCGGCTGGTTGACTGTGACGCTGCAGGTGGCGATATTATTCGTCACGTATGCGTCGCGCACGGCTGCGGTATAGGTGCCTGCAGCAACGCCGCCAAACACATTCGAAGCTTGCCAGTTTGTCCCGCCGTTGAGGGAATATTCATAGTAGCCGGAGTTGCCGCCCGAAGCAGACACAGTCACGCTGCCGTTTGCGGTACCGTATACGGTTGCGTCCGTTTTGGTGCAGCTTATGCTGATGGGTTGAGGCGCTTCCACATAGATGGTGCATGATGCCGACTTGTCGAGGCTTGTCGCAGTAATTATTACCGTACCCACTGCCTTAGCCGATATCACGCCGTCAGCGTCAACCGTAGCCACGGATTCGTTGTTGCTGCTCCATGTCACATAGCCGCCTGCGGGTGTTGTGGAAATATCCAGCATTCCTAAAGTGCCCGCCACCATTCTCGCTGAAGATGGGCTAACCCGAATTGATGTGGTGAAGGTGCCGAACGGAATGCCATAGGCAGAGGCATAGCTTTGGGTGGTTGAGCCCGCGTTGCCATAGAGCACGGCTTCGTCTGAATAACCGAAGACCACGCCAGGGTTTTCATTTTTAATATCATCATAATCATACATAACATTGTTGCTGTACACAATGACCTTTTTGAGGTTGAAATTGAATGAAAAAGACTCTTGTCCTATATTTTGAACGCCTGACGGGATTATGACGCTGGCTAAATCGCATCCTTGAAAAGCATAAACACCTATGGTCATCAAGCTTTGAGGAAGCGTGACCTGAGTAAGGGGAGCGCCGTAGAAAGCATCTGTTCCGATAGTCTGAACGCCTTCAGAAACCGTATAACTGGTGAGGCCTTTTCCTTTGGGATACATAATTAATGTTGTACCTGCTTTATTAAACAAAACACCATCAATGCTTGTATAAGTGCTGTTGGCCGGGTCAACATTAATCGCTTGCATATTAGGGCATGCGTCAATAGCTAAGAGTCCGATTGAACTGACCGATGCCGGTATGGTTATCGATGTAAGGCCTGCACCCCAGAAACAACCGTAGCCAATTTTCTCTAAACTGCTGGGCAGTGTTACGCTTGTCAGTGCAACACAGTGATTAAAGCCGTATATTTCTTTCACGCCTGCTGATACTGTGACAGAGGTTATGAAATCATTCTCGAGAAAGGTATCAAAATCTATCACTTTAACAGGGCAGCTACCCAATGCGAGAGGCGTGGTTACAGCAGTACTTGTACCGATATAGCCTATTGTTACCGCGAAATCGTCGCTGGTATCGCCTGCTGTGTCATTAGCATCAATAAAGTATTGCCAATCGCCTTCTGCTAAGACGGCTGCCGTGGTGAAGTCAAGGTCTTGCGAATCATACGATGTACCATCCAAATCTTTAATGGCCTCGTATTTCTCATCTTCACCCGGCAAAGTGGTTTGTACAGATGTCTGGCTTTCGTCTTCTGCCATTGCTGTCACCGGGAAAGTCAACAACAGCAAAAGCGTCATCAGCAGACAAACGACTCTTTTTCTCATATCTTTTCTCCTTACTGTATGTTTTTATTTTTTTAATGGGATTTACCACCCATAAAGAATGCGAAGGGCCACATTTATTATAGAATTAAAGCCATAAATATATAAGATATGGGCATATATAACTGTCATATCATATCATATATGATAATAAAATATAAAACAATACAAAAATATATAAAAATCGACAATAATTCAATAACTGTGACCTGTCGATTTCTTTGCCATCTCACGCATTTGAGGAGAGTGCGGTATACTGCCACCGTTTTTTTAATGGCGTAATACATACAAGCTTTCTTAGGTACATACACATGTACAAAGTATGGTCGAAGGGGGCTTATTGTATGAAGGAATACATTGAAGACAGGGTACAGCGCATCGCAGACTATGTGCTGGAAAGCGGCGCCACGGTACGGCAGGCGGCGAAAGCCTTTGGTACGAGCAAAAGCACGGTTCATAAGGACTTAACCGAACGCCTGGCCGCCATTTCACCGGCGCTAGCCAAAGCGGTAGCCGAGGTGCTCAAAAAAAACAAAGACGAACGTCACATACGCGGCGGCAACGCCACGCGGTTAAAATATAAGGAATCGGTGGTGAAATAAGCGGGCGTTTTGTCCGCTTATGCACCGGCGTTTTCACGAAAAGCCGGCAACGTCTCGAAGCCGCGCAGTACACGCGGCTTCTGGCTGATGATAAAACCTACAAGTTATCTTCCGATGACCTAGCCCGAAGAGATAGAACAGGGAAGTGCACGAGACATGACCGGGTTTTAGCTATTCTCTCTCCCCAGTCACCTGTCGGGGACAGCCTTTAGGGTAGTCTTCACAAGGGGGATAAAGTTTTTTGACACTCTGAGCCGCGCAGAATGCGCGGCTTTTTGAGTGCCAATTTCCAATGATGCCTGCAGAGAGGATGCAGATTTTCACATATTTTCATCCGAATCGCGGTGATTTCGCGATGCTTGTTTGCGATGCCGGCGATTGACCGCTTCCGCAGCTTTTATAAACGGCTTGTTGCACACCGCCTCACGATAAATAACTGAGGAAGCCAAAACACAAACATGCAGAGCGCAATCAGCAGAATTTGGCACGCGCATTGCCCAAAAACCCTTTTTGCGGTATAATACGGAAAAGATAAAACAGTGAGGGTGACTATGCGTAAATTGGAAATCGGCCTCGGTGTGGCCGCAGGTTTAACAGGTATCATATTATCGGTTCTTTCCCTGATGCAGGTGCTGCCCTATACAGACAAAGACTTGCTTTTGCCTCACGATGCGGCCAGCGTGCAAACGTATGCCATGGTGCTGCTTGCTGCCAATGCGCTGGGTATTATCGGTGCGGTGATTGTCAAATGGCATCATCTGCTGGGCTCTGTCATCATGTTTGCTGTCACGCTCGTTATCCTTGTTTTCGGCTTTCCGTGGCTGTGCATCCCCTCCGTGGTCTATATCATGAGCGTCGTGCTGGCAATGGTCCCGGTTAAATACGAGGAATAGACATTGATATTTGTAACCGGAGCGAGAGGGCATATCGGCAGCGTGCTGATTCGCCGGCTCTCTGCTCAGGCTTTCACGATCTGCGCGTGATGACATCAATGTGAGCGGCGTTAAACACACCGTCTACGGATGGCATCATTCGCGCGCGGCAGCACGGCAATCAGGGGGAAGGTTATATTATCTCGGGCGAAGAATGCCCCATTAGCGATGAACCGGCTCGTTGGCTGCCTTGCAGGCAGTGAGCTAAAAACGGTGAATTTGCCGGTTTTTTTGGTCAGAGCGGCTGCGGCCATGTTTAGTGTTTATTACCGTCTGGCGGATAAAACGCCAATCATCACGCCGGAGACAATCGATGTGGTGACATCCGGAGTGAAAATATCCAATCAAAAAGCGAAATCGGAAATCGGCTTTGCCCGCGTTTACTCGATGAAACAATGCGCGACACCGTCCAGTGGCATAGCGAAGCGGATAAAAGTAGAACAATTATGCTATAAACCCATTATATACGAAAATTATCCGTTTATTTTCGTAAATTTGCGAAAATTTCGGTTTTTTCGTTTTTATATTCATATTTCAAGTTTATAAATAATTGTTCATATACAAACGATCTGATTTATCGTTCGGTTTCTTAATATGGCATGGAATCGATTAAAATAAATACGGAGGGAATTTGACACTCATGAAACTCAAAAAGAACAGGCAGATAAAAGAAGGTAATGACAGCGGAGGGCAGTTTGAAGTTATCATGAACCCGTCTGAAGCACAAGAAAACCTCAATCAGCCGACCCAAGGCAAATCCAAAAAGAAAAAGAGTAAAAATGAAGAAGCAAAAACTCGCAACTCTTTTTTGGGCAATATGAAGATTGCGCCCAAACTGCTGCTTGGCTTCCTCATTATCGCGCTGTTGGCCGCAGCTTTGGGTGGTTATGCAATCGTCAGTTTGCTGACGATCAGTGAGAATGCAAACAAAATGTACACGAAGATGCTCATGCCCGTAAGATCATTGGCCTCAATGACCGAAACTTTCAACAAAAGCTGTCTCGATTTAAGACAAACGCTGCTTTCAGATGATACCTCTCGAGAAGCTTATATTTCCACGCTCAACATGGGTATGTCAACATATCCTTCCACTATTCAGGTGCTCGGCGCGATGTTGCCGGAGGAAGCAATGGACGAATATAATGAACTCCAAACGCAATATGACGCTTATGTGGTTTTATTCAAGGATGCCACAGAAAAGCTGAAAAATGGACAAACAGATGCCGTTTACAATGATATTATGAAATATGGAGAGCTCAAAACGGCAGAAAACGCAGTGAGCAGGGCGTTTGACGCTTTGAAGTATGTTGTGACGGAAAATTCGGCGAAACAGGATACACAGACCAGAAAAACGTCGTCTGCAACGTTGATAGTCACAATAGCAGGCGTTGGATTTGTGCTGATTCTGTCGGTGCTGATCGGTGCGCTGATTGCCAGAGGTTTCAGCTTGCCGATCAAACGCTTAACAAAGCATGTGAAGCTGCTCGCAGTGGGCGAAACCGATATCAGTTTGAAGGTCTATCCGAGAAAAGATGAAATCGGGCAGATGCAGGATGCAATCGCGACGATTACCAATTCGATCAGAGCACTCGAAAGCGATACATCCACATTGATCGGTGCCGCTATGGAAGGCGACCTCAATGTACGTGCGGATGCGGAAAAACATCAGGGCATTTACCGTGAAATCGTGAACGGCTTCAACATAACACTCGACGCCATGATTGCGCCGATTAAAGAATCAGCTCAAGTGCTCTCGGGGCTCGCAGAGGGCAATCTTGATGTGAGTGTATCGGGCGATTTTAAGGGTGATTACGCACTGATCAAGGATGCACTTAACTCGACGGCAGAGACACTGAAACGCTATATTGACGAAGTGACGGATATTTTAGAGAACATCGCTCGCGGAGATATGACAGTCAGCATTATATCGGATTTTAAAGGCGGCTTTGCACGCCTCAAGGATTCGCTCAACAAGAGCGTTGGCTCGTTCAATGATGTATTGACGGAGATTGGTATAGCGGCCACGCAGGTGGCCACCGGATCGCGGCAGGTTTCAGACGGCAGCCAGACGATTTCTCAGGGTGCTTCAGAGCAGGCGGCAGAGATTGACCAATTGACATCGACGATCACTCAGATTGCGGCGCAAACGGGACAGAACGCCGAGAATGCGAACAACGCAAACGAACTTGTGAAGACCGCGAAGGCCGATGCGTCCGCAGGCAACAGCCAGATGGAGAAAATGCAGCTGGCGATGGAAGAGATTAAAGCCGCATCAATGAGCATATCGAAAATCATCAAGGTTATCGACGATATTGCGTTCCAGACGAATATCCTCGCGCTGAATGCGGCGGTTGAAGCCGCGCGGGCTGGCGTGCACGGCAAAGGCTTTGCCGTGGTGGCAGATGAAGTCAGAAGCCTTGCGGCACGCTCGGCTCAGGCGGCCAAAGAGACGACCGAACTGATCGAGAATTCGATCACGATCGTCGGGTCGGGTACCAAAATCGCGGACAAGACGGCTGACGCGTTGCAGAGCATTGTTGCCGGCGTGGATAAGGCAGCCGAGCTTGTGGCGCAAATCGCGGTGGCGTCCAACGAGCAGGTGACCGGCATCAGGCAAATCAATACGAGCATCGACCAAATGATGCGTGTGGTGCAGACCAACTCGGCAACATCTGAGGAGACGGCTGCTGCGAGCGAAGAGCTTTCAAGCCAGGCCGAGATGCTGCGCGCAATGGTGTCGAACTTCCAGCTTAAAGGACAAGATGAAGACATCATTGGCCGTACAGACGACATCAAAGCCATAGGCGGCGGGTTCAAAAAGGAAACGATAGTTTTGGGCGACGATGACTTCGGCAAATATTAATAGAATGTGGTGATAAGGCAGCGCTCCCTCGCGGGGCGCTGTTCTTTTTTGGGGACTTAAGCGTTATCCCACCGGCTATGTTTGTGCAGATAGATGGACTATCGCATCAAACCTTGAACATCTCAAAACACCCTGAATAGTCGTCAGAGGGTGCTGCGATGATAGTGTGCTGAGTAGCCATAGGAGCCGTGCAATGCCTTATTTGGCTCATAACAGCAATCCTGCGTCAGGCTGCACGTGGCTCTAAAGGGTTTAACCGCAAGCTGCCATTCGATGAAAAGCTATAAGAACGCGCCTAGCCTGCTCAATTCTGCCACAATTCTGCACTCTTGAATGAGCAGCTGTATAAGCTTTTGCGGCTGACTGCAGAGTGTGCATTGAAGTGATTCCGGACAACGAAGACGATTAAGCTGCTTTGATGCAATCCGCATCAAATATGACAAGTCAGCATCGGGTAGCAGGATGATACTGAAAATATCGGCAGCATATTTTATAACAAATAAGAGAAGATTGCACAAGATTCTGATTAAATCGGAACAATTCCATTATTTTAGGTTATTTTGATAAGAAATTGTTTTGATTTTGGAAATTCAAGTTTATTAATAGATGCAAATGTTAATGCCTTCTAATGATTACGAATACGTATTCGGTTTGTTTTTCGTTCTCATAAACAGCCGACTAAATAAATACGGAGGATATTGACCAGTCATGAAACTCAATAAAAACAGGCAAACGAAATCGGGCAATGGCAGCGGTAAGCAGCTTGAAGTCATGATGGAAACCACTGAAGCTGCTGGGGAACAGAATGGTCAGACTCAGATTAATTCAAAAAAGAAAAAGCTCAAGAGCAAAGAACCGAAAATTCGCAAGTCATCATTTTTGGGCAATATGAAAATCGCGCCAAAGCTTCTTCTTGGATTTCTTGTTATTGCTATTCTCGGTGCAGGCATTGGCCTTTATTCGGTCACGAATTTGGGAGCAGTCAGCAATGTGGTTGACTATATGAATAGCACAGTCATTTTACCAATCAGAAATATATTAACAATTACGGATAAATTCAAAGAAGGAAACGTGCAGCTCAGACATGCCGTGATGTCCGACGAAAAAAGCCTGACTGGTTATTTATCTTCGCTCAATGCGGCTGTATCAGAGTGCCAGACGACGCTGAAGATGCTCAATCCACTGCTGTCCGGAGATGCTCTGAAAAGCTTTCAGTCACTTCAGAGCGCCTATGATGATTACTATAAGCTATTGAAGGAAGCCATAGACGAAATTAAAGCGGGCAATCAGGATCAAGTGGCCGCAGACTTGATGAGTTATCGTGCGCTTCGGTCCGCAGAAACAAAAGTGAGTGAGGCAATTAGCGCTTTGAGAAATATTATCACCACCGATGCCGCAAAACAGGCCAAGGCCAGCAATGACAAATCTTCCAGTGTTGAGACGGTCACCCTTGCCGGTATCGGCATTGTGCTTGTTTTGTCGCTGCTGATCGGCGTGCTGATTGCGCGGGGATTCAGCCAGCCGATCAAGAGGCTTACACAGCATGTGAAGCGTCTTGCGGTGGGTGATACCGATATTACGCTCGCGGTCTATGAAAGAAAAGATGAAATCGGACAAATGCGCGAGGCGATCGGTACGATTACAAAGTCCATCAAAGCGCTCGAAAGCGACACATCCATATTGATCGGCGCCGCCATGGAAGGCGACCTCAATGTGCGCGTGGATGTTGAGAAGCACCAAGGCATATACCGTGACATTGTGGACGGTATCAATGCGACACTCGACGCGACAGTTGCGCCGATCAGGGAGTCGACGGAGGTGCTCTTGGGGCTCGCGGACGGCAATCTAGACGTAAGCGTATCGGGCGATTTCAAGGGCGACTATGCGCTGATCAAGGACGCGCTGAACTCGACGGTCGAGTCCGTAAAGCGCTATATTGACGAAGTGACGGATATCTTAGAGAGCATTGCGCGCGGAGACATGACCGTCAGTATCCTTTCGGATTTTAAAGGCGGCTATACAAGGCTTAAGGATTCGATCAACAAGAGCATTGTGGCGTTCAACGATGTGCTGACAGAGATCGATACGGCTTCCACGCAGGTGGCTTCGGGTTCGCGGCAGGTTTCGGACGGCAGCCAGACGATATCGCAGGGCGCTTCAGAGCAGGCCGCCGAAATCGACCAGCTGACATCCACCGTCACGCAAATTTCGGCGCAAGCGACGCAGAACGCCGAGAATGCGAACAACGCGAACGAACTTGTGAAGACCGCGAAGACAGATGCATCGGCAGGCAACAGCCAGATGGAA
Source organism: Bacillota bacterium (assembly GCA_023441905.1). Taxonomy (GTDB): domain Bacteria; phylum Bacillota; class Clostridia; order Christensenellales; family SZUA-584; genus SZUA-584. The sequence continues at coordinate 9,734 of JAEZNC010000031.1, forward strand.
AAAATGCAAAAGGCGATGGAAGAGATCAAAGCCGCTTCAATGAGCATATCGAAGATCATCAAGGTGATCGATGATATCGCGTTCCAGACAAACATTCTCGCGCTGAATGCGGCCGTTGAAGCGGCGCGGGCTGGCGTGCATGGCAAGGGCTTTGCCGTGGTGGCGGATGAGGTGAGAAACCTTGCAGCCCGGTCGGCGCAGGCTGCCAAAGAGACAACCGAGTTGATTGAGAATTCGATCACGATTGTCGGCTCGGGCACCAAGATTGCCGATAAGACGGCTGACGCGCTGCAGAGTATTGTCAGCGGTGTGGATAAGGCGGCAGACCTTGTGGCGCAGATTGCGGTGGCGTCCAACGAACAGGTATCCGGCCTGCGGCAGATCAACACCAGCATCGACCAAATGATGCGTGTGGTGCAGACCAACTCGGCGACATCCGAAGAGACGGCTGCCGCGAGTGAAGAGCTATCAAGCCAGGCCGAGATGCTGCGCGATATGGTATCGGGCTTCCAGCTCAGGGGAAAGAACGATACCTGTATCAGCCGCGAAGAGGTGAAGGCCATAAGCGGCGAGTCCAATAAAGAAACCATCGTTTTGAGTGACGATGACTTCGGCAAATATTGATTGCGATCTCAACTGACTGCAGACAGCGCTCCTTCTCGGGGCGCTGTTTTCTTATCGGGGATGAGCTTATATCAGCTGTTTCAAAGCCATTAAGACGGATCTTCTTTATTCCGGCCGCAGAACTAATCATGAGCCGGCGGCGCACGACGCCGGATGAGGCGACAAGATAAGCTATCCTGCGATCAACAGTCTCTTTTTAGTGGGAAGCTGGGATTTTTAATAATCTTTGTCGCAATTACCTTTAACGACTATCCAGCAGGAGTGGATTGATGGCTGTCACCGATAGGTGACAGGAAGAGATAATGGCTGTAAACCGATCGTGAGCTGCTTGATATAACGGTACCAAGGGCGTGCGTGCTGCCATATTAAAAAGGAGAGGGGCCAAAGCACCTTCTCCTTTTAACGCATTTTCGTTCAAACAGCCTTGTCTATTTTTTCGTGTGCGAGTGACAGCATCAGCTTGATACGGTTGAGCTGGTTTACTTCGCTGGCCCCCGGATCGTAATCAATCGCGACGATATTGGCATCGGGAAAACGCGCGCGTATGGGCTGAATCACCCCTTTGCCGACGATGTGGTTGGGCAGGCACGCAAACGGCTGCACGCAGACGATGCCGTCAGCGCCTTCTTTTAAGAGCTCGGCCATTTCTCCGGTTAAAAACCAGCCTTCGCCCGTTTGATTGCCGATGGATAAAAACTCGGCGGCGGCACGCGCCTTTTCATCAATAAACGACGGGGGAGAGAACCGCTTGCTCTGGCTCAATACCTTGCGCATCAGCTTGCGCGAGTTTTCAATCATGGATATGGCGAAATTGCCGAAATGCATAAAAAGCTTCGGCCGCCCGAGTTTCTCGTATTTAAAGCCCGTGTTGTAAGCGCAATACAGTAAAAAGTCAATCAGGTCGGGCACCTTGACCTCCGCACCTTCATCTTCAAGCACCTTGACAATCTGGTTGTTCGCGGTGGGGTGGTATTTCACGAGAATTTCACCCACCACGCCTATCACGGGTTTTTTCTGATCCGTGACGGGGATCTCATCGAACTCACGCACCATCTGGCTGATATGGAGCCTGTAGCTGCGTTTGCTGTAGCGCCGGATGTCTTCAAGCGCAATGTCACGCCATTTTTCGTACATCGCCTGCGTGTCGCCGGGCGTTTTTTCGTAGGGGCGTGTGGCAAGTGTCAGCCGGTTTAACAGATCACCGAAAATCATGCCGTGCATGGCGCGGCGCAGCATGGGCAGCGTGATCTTAAAGCCGGGGTGTTTCTCCAAACCCGATGCGCTCAATGATATCACGGGGATGTGGCCGAATCCGGCATCATACAGCGCCTTACGGATAAAGCCGATATAGTTGGACGCACGGCAGCCGCCGCCCGTTTGGGTGATGATACAAGCGAGCCTGTCGGTGTCGTATCGGCCTGATTTGACAGCTTCAATGAGCTGGCCCGTCACGATGATGGACGGGTAGCAAGCGTCGTTATTGACGTACTTAAGGCCTTCCTCCACAGCGGCTGTGTCCACCGAGGGCAGCTGCTCGAAGCGGTATCCTGACGCTTCAAACGCGGCGCGCAGAAAATCAAAATGGATGGGCGACATCTGCGGTGAGAGTATGGTGAAGTCCTTCTTCATAAATTTTTCAAAGACAACTTTCTTATACCCTTCGGCGCGCTGCTTCACGGCCTCCGCGAGATCGTCGATCACACGCCTCTTTTTGCGCTCCGCCACAGCCGCCGCTAGCGATCGCAGACGGATGCGAATGGCGCCCGTGTTATTGATTTCGTCTATTTTGAGCAGTGTATATATTTTGCCGTAAGCCTTTAATATCTCATGCGTCTGGTCGGTGACCACCGCATCGAGCCCGCAGCCAAACGAGTTGAGCTGAACGAGCTCCAAGCCTTCCGTGCGTCCCGCGAGATGCGCCGCCGAATAGATGCGCGTATGGAACATCCATTGGTCGAGTACGCGCAGCGGCTTGTATTCGCCGAGGTGCGCGACGCTTTGTTCGGTGAGCACCGCAAAACCGAGCGATGTGATGATGGACGAGATGCCGTGGTTGATCTCGGGATCAATGTGATACGGACGACCGCCGAGTATGATGGCCTGCAGTTCGCCGCGCTTGACGCGCGCCATGATTTTTTCACCTTCGCGGCGGATATCGCTCTGGAAGCAGAGCTTTTCTTTCCAGGCCAGCCTTGCGGCGCGTTTAATCTCATGCGGGGGTATGTCGGGGAATTCCTCAATCAGCCGCTTTGTGAGCCGCGATATCGAGTCCATCGGCAGAAAGGGCATCAGGAAATGAACACCCTGCTCTTTGATTTCAGGCATGTTGTTTTTAATGTTTTCCGCATACGATGTGACGATGGGGCAGTTGAAGTTGTTGGCTGCGTTTTTCTGCTCCTTCTTCTCGTAAGGCACGCACGGCATGAATATCGTCTTGACGCCGCTGTCAATCAGCTTGCGCACTGCGCCGTGGGCGAGCTTGGCCGGATAGCAGAGCGATTCGGACGGGATGCTCTCAATGCCCGCGAAGTAAACGCTTCGTTTAGAACGCGGCGAGAGTTCCACACGGTATTTGAGCGCTGTAAAAAACGTATGCCAAAACGGGATATTCTCATACATGCCGAGCACGCGCGGAATGCCGATCCGTCCGCGCACCGCGTCACTTTCGTCCAGCGGATGATAGGCGAACAGCCGGTTATAGGTATAGTCGTACATGTCGGGCAGCGGGTTTTTTTCGGTTGCACCCTGCACACCGCCCCGCTCGCACCGGTTGCCCGAAACAAACTTGCGTCCGTCGCCAAAGTGGCTGACCGTGAGGCGGCAGTTGTTTTCGCAGCGTCCGCAGCGTGCATAGGTTTGGTTGATCCTCATCGCGTTCAATGCATCCAAAGTCAGCATCGCGGAAACGGCACCGGATGGGCATCGCTTTTTGGCAATCAGCGCCGCTCCATAAGCTCCCATGAGCCCTGCGATGGCCGGCCGCACCACTTCGCGGCCCGAGAGCAGCTCGAGGGCGCGCAGCACCGCGTCGTTAAGAAAAGTGCCGCCCTGCACCACCACGCTCGTGCCCAGTTCTTCCGGATTTTTGAGCTTGATGACTTTATAGAGCGCGTTTTTGATGACCGAATAGGAAAGCCCTGCCGAGATGCCGCCGAGTGTGGCGCCTTCCTTTTGCGCTTGGCGTACCTTGGAGTTCATAAACACGGTGCACCGGCTTCCTAGATCCACCGGCTGCGGCGCAAACAATGCTTCTGTCGCAAAATCCTGTATGGAGCACGAGAGCGACGCCGCGAACGTTTCAAGAAAAGACCCGCAGCCCGACGAGCAGGCTTCGTTGAGAATCACCTCATCAATCACGCCGTCCTTGACGCGCAGACATTTCATATCCTGTCCGCCGATATCGAGTATAAAATCGGTATCGGCGCGGAAAAAACGCGCCGCCGTGTAATGCGCGACCGTTTCCACTTCGCTCGTATCCAAAGAGAATGCCGATTTGGCAAGATTCTCTCCATAACCCGTTGAAGCGGCATGCGCGATATAGGCGTTTTCCGGCAAGCGGATGTAAATATCAGAGATGATATCGCGGATCATGTCGAGCGGTCTGCCCCTATTCGCGCCGTAATGCGAATAAACGATATCGCCGCTGTCGTTCAGCATCACCGCTTTGGTGGTGGTTGATCCCGCGTCGATGCCAAGAAAGCAGGGACCGGTGCAATCTTCGAGCGGCTTCACCGGCACTGCGGCTTTTGCATGGCGTTCGGTGAACGCGGCATAATCACTGCGGCTTTTGAACAAGGGCGGCAACGTGACGGAGGTATCCTCAAACGCGGATGCGGTCTGCGCCTTTTGCAGCAGTGCCGACAGGCTTGTTTGTTTTTTATCGGCAAGAATGGCCGCACCCGCGGCAACAAACATCATCGCATGAGGCGCATCCATGATATTTTCATTTTTAAGATTCAGCGTTTTAACGAAACGGTCTTTAAGCACGGGCAGGAAATGAAGCGGCCCGCCCAAAAAAGCGACATTGCCGCGAATCGGCCGACCGCACGCCAGCCCGCTGATCGTCTGATTGACGACCGCCTGAAACACGGAGGCTGCGATATCCTCACGGGCTGCGCCTTCGTTGATGAGCGGTTGTATATCACTTTTGGCAAACACGCCGCAGCGTGCCGCGATGTCGTAAATATGTTCGGCCTTGGATGCAAGCCTGTTGAGGCCTGCCGCGTCGGTTTCGAGAAGCGATGCCATCTGGTCGATAAAAGCGCCGGTGCCGCCCGCGCAGGTGCCGTTCATGCGCTGTTCGGTGCTGCCCGTGAAGTAAGTGATTTTGGCATCCTCGCCGCCGAGTTCAATTGCGACATCAGTACCGGGAACAAAAGCTTTCACGGCGCTGCTGGCTGCGATGACCTCCTGCACAAACGGCATATCGAGCCAATTGCTGACGCTGAGGCCTCCGGAGCCTGTGACACACACAAACATCGGTATATCCCCGAGCGCGGAAAAAGCGCTTTGAAGCATTTTCAAAACGCTGCCTGTGATATCGCTGAAATGTCTTTTGTATTCGCTGAAAATGGCTTTGTTTTTATCGAGAACCACACATTTGACGGTTGTTGATCCGATATCAAGTCCAAAACGGATAGTATCCATATCTTCACTCCTGATTGCTTACATGCCAGTATACACCCTGCAATCAATTAAGAAAAGTATAATTTATGCAAAGTCTCTGGTATCATTTCGGGTGTGCGTATATATGAATAATATATAACGGGACTGCAGATGATGCCTAGGATGAGCATTATTTATACACAAGAAAATGCTGCCCTGTAATAAGGCCAAATTTGACCAAAAAGCATGATGGCAGCTCTCCAAAACGAATGGTAGACACAAATCGTCAATTTTCGTTTATTTTCACGCGCTTGCATTAGGGTCTGTGATATGCTATAATATAAACACTTAAAATAGCACCGCTGTATTGCGGGTCTTTATGCCGGGAGCGTTTTCACATCTTAACGCGGTGTCGGCAAATGATGCGCCGGATGTCCCGGCAGGCTGCTTCGTCTGCATCAAGTTGATTATTTATCAGGGATTTTTGGTGGGGCCCGGGTGAAACGCCGGGGAAAATCTAATATCTTATTCAATTGTATCGGCATTTTTATAAATGTTATTTTACTCAAACGCATTTTTTATATGTCGGCCAACAACACGTATTTTTTGTCGTTATTAAAAGGAAAAGGAGGCGTATCATGAAAATAAGAATCGGTACGTTTGGCTTCGGAAAAACGGGCGCAGTCGTGGCAAACGAAATCATTAAGGACGCGGGATGCGATTTAAAATGGGTGATAAGAAAATCGAGAAACAACGAAGGCGAGTTCGCGAGCCGCTTGCAGGGCTTTGACTGTGACCAAGGCAAAATCTTTTCCTTAAACAGCATTGATCCTGCCGTTTTTTTTAAAGAGAACTATGTGGATGTGATTATTGATTTTTCCGCGAGCAGTGCGGTTGATATCTATAAACATGCGGCGCGCTACGGAACACGCATCGTGTCCGCAATTTCAAAATATGAAAAAAAGCAGCTCGAACAGCTCAAAGCGCTCGGCAACATGGTGCCCGTGCTGTACTCGCCGAATATCACACTCGGTATCAATTTTTTGATCGAGGTTTCCAAGGTGCTGCAAAAAATTGTGCCCCATGCGGATATAGAAATCATCGAGGAGCATTTTAAAGGCAAATCGGATGTTTCCGGAACGGCGCTGCGCATTGCGCAGGATTTGGGGCTGGATCGGGAGAAACATGTGAACTCGATACGCGTCGGCGGTATTGTGGGCAAGCACGAAGTGGTATTCGGCCTGCCCAATCAAACCATCCGAATTGTTCACGAATCCATCAACCGCGCCGCTTTCGGTCAGGGCGCGATCTACGCGGCCAAATGGCTCATGGGTAAAACCAGAGGTATTTACACGATGGAAGAAGCCGTGAGTCTCAAGGCCGCGCGCAACCTTGATGTTTTCGAGAGCAAAGCCTAGAAAACCTTATGATAGCATCTGCGGCGCTTGTGTTGCTCCACATCGTAGTTCTTCCAGAAATCCTGAACGTGTTTGTTGTCTTCAAGCTCAGGGCTCGATTCGGCATACTGAACGCCGTAGTTGATGGCAGAAACGGTAATTTCGTTCATAAGCAGCGCCGCAAGGCCTGATTTTTGATAGTCTGGGTGCACCGCTACGAGATACAGATCGACCTCCTTGGGGTGATTGAGGCTGTATAAAAGGTGAGCCCAACCGAAAGGGAACAGTCGTCCGCCGCTCTTTTTAAACGCCTGAGCGAGCGACGGCGCGGCCAGCCCGAAGCCAATCAGCTTGTTGTCTTGGTCCACGATAAACTTGGCAAAGGCAGGGTTGAGCAGCGGCGTAAAGCGCCTCAAATAATCCTTGGCCACATTTTCAGTATAAGGGACGACGCCGTACAAATTTTTATAGCATTCGCTGAGCAGCTCGAAAATCTGTATGATAATCGGTCCCGCTTCCTTGATCTTTTTAATGTTATAAAAACGTATATTGGAGTGTTCCATAACATGCTTCGCAATTTTCTGAACGCGCTCGACACGCTTGTCCCCTTTTTCGGGTGTTTTGATACGAAACTCCACCCAGTCGGTGTCCTTTGTGTAGCCGTGGGCTTCAAAATGCTTGGGGTAATAGGGGTAGTTGTAAATTGTGACGGATGTGCCCATGCGGTCGAAACCCTCCACGAGCAAGCCTTCCTTGTCAAGGTCGGTGAACCCTAAGGGGCCGTGTGCCTCGGTTAGGCCGAGCTCTTTGCCCCAGCTTTCCACGGCGTTAAAAAGCGCGCCCGATACCTCCATATCGTCGATAAAGTCGATACGGGTAATGCGGATCTTCTTTTCATTCCACATTTCGTTGCCCATTTTGTTGACGATCGCGCCGATGCGCCCGACAATTTTGCCGTCTCTGTAAGCGAGGAAAAACCGTGCGTCACAGTATTCAAAAGAGAAATTGGTTTCTGGCGAATACATCGAGTATTCTTCTGATTTCAGCTCGGGAACGTAGTATTCCACACCTTTATAAAGTTTATCGGGGAAATTGACGTATTTTTTAACGTCTCTTTTGCTCAAGACCTCTTTTATCTCGACCATAACAATACCCCACCTTTTAGTAAATTTTGATCGTATTATAACAGAAGTGAAATAATAAGTATAGGAAATGTGCCCGTTCGTTTTGTGTTTTTATTGAATTGTGTATAGAAAATATCTTGATGGTGATAATGAATTCTAAGCAACCGCTTTATGCTCCTTTATGTTTGGCGCTTTGACCATGCGCCAAAAAAGAGCCGCAGCAACTCATCATTCTGCGGTTCTTTTTGCGTGCTTTTGCGTAAATCATCCACCGGCTTTACTGGTATGAATAAAACGGTTTTAGCATAAAGCATTGAACAGTGCGAACTGGTGGTTTTGATTAAGACATCTCTAAATTGATAATTGTGGGTGCTCATCTGTAAGTGAGCAGTTTTACAGGAGCTTCTTGATGTCGTCGATATATTTCGGGCGCATTGTGGGAGACCGGTATATACGCCTGAATATCATATGGACCAGCAGCATAAACACGCCGGTAACAAGCATTTCGGGCAGAATATAGCGCACCATCATAAACGGCAGAGAAAAGCTTTTGCCGAGCATGTACACAATAAGCGCGGTGACGAGTTCTTTGATAAAATAGGCGCCCATGGCAAACAAAAACGGAACAAGATAGTTATCGACATAGCGCATTTGTCTGCTTGCGAAAAACAAAACGGCACCCGTGATAAACAACGGAATGCTGTAAGACCCGATAATACCGATAAACATAATATCCAGCGTGAGGCCGCAGATGCCGCCGACAATGGCGCCTGTCATGTTTTTTTCCATCAGCGCAATGGAAACCATTGAGCAGATCAAAATATCCGGTGCGATCCCCGCGATGTTAAGATTCACAAACACAGTGCCGGTCAATATCAGATTGATCACGGTCACGGTGGCAAGCATGATATATC
>JAEZNC010000203.1 GCA_023441905.1 Bacillota bacterium
GGAGGGAGCTGGCGGTTCATGTCGAGTAAAAAAAAGAAACTGACAGAACATCAGGTTTATTTAAATAAGATTCACAGTGATAATCAAAAAGTGATTATTGTGCGTATCGGATTGCTCATCGCGCTGATTGGCTTGTGGGAGATTGCGGCGGCGCTGAAATGGATCGATCCGTTTATCATGAGCTCACCATCGCGCATTGTGAACACGATTGTATCGCTTTACAATTCGGGCGAACTGTTTATGCATATCGGCGTGACGCTGTGGGAGACGGTGGCGGGCTTTGCGCTCGGCACTGTGATCGGTATTGCCGTCGCCATCGGCTTATGGTGGTCGCCGCTCGTCGCAAGGACGCTGGACCCGTATCTCGTGGTGCTGAACAGCCTGCCGAAAATTGCGCTGGGGCCCGTTATCATCATATGGGTGGGCGCGGGTGAAGGCGCGATCATCACAATGGCGCTGCTGATTTCGGTGATTGTGACCGTGATGAGTATGCTGAACGGTTTTTTGGAGGTCAGCGAGGAGAAGGTGCTGCTAATGCGCACGTTTGGTGCCACGCGGTTTCAAATACTTAAGATGGTAGTGCTGCCCGGCAGCGTGCCGACGATGATATCGACGCTGAAGATCAACGTGGGGATGACGTGGGTCGGCGTGATCGTGGGGGAATACCTCGTATCCAAAGCGGGGCTCGGGTATTTGATTGTGTACGGCGGGCAGGTTTTCAAGCTCGATCTTGTGATGGCGAGCATACTGATACTCGCGGTGGTGGCGGTACTCATGTATATGGGCGTGGCTTACGCGGAAAAGAGGGTGAACCGGAAATAGTCTGCAAAACGGAAGCTGCACTGTCGCTCGGTATGACAAAAGGGGCTGTGAGCAGGCAGCTGCTTATGTCACCCTGAGCGTGAGCGAAGGGTCCCACATCAAAGAGCGGTAAGCCGTGGGATGCTTCACTCCGTTAACACTACGTTCAGCATGACAAAAGGGGCTGTGAGCAGGCAGCTGCTTTTGTCACCCTGAGCGTGAGCGAAGGGTCCCACATCAAAGAGCGGTAAGCCGTGGGATGCTTCACTCCGTTAACACTCCGTTCAGCATGACAAAAGGGGCTGTGAGCAGTCAGCTGCTTTTGTCACCCTGAGCGTGAGCGAAGGGTCCCACGTCAAAGAGTGAAAAAGCCTTGGGATACCTCTCTGCGCTGTCGCTCCGCTCGGTATGACAAAATGGGCTGTGAGCAGGCAGCGGCTTATGTCACCCTGAGCGTGAGCGAAGGGTCCCACGTCCAAGAGCGTGAAGCCATGGGATGCTTCACTGCGTTAACACTACGTTCAGCATGACAAAAGGGGCTGTGAGCAGGCAGCTGCTTTTGTCACCCTGAGCGTGAGCGAAGGGTCCCACGTCAAAAAGCGATAAACCATGGGATGCTTCACTCCGTTAACACTACGTTCAGCATGACAAAGGAGAGAGCGAGAGCAGGTAGCGGCTTATGTCACCCTGAGCGTGAGCGAAGGGTCCCACGTCAAAGAGCGGTAAGCCGTGGGATGCTTCACTCCGCTGACGCTCCGTTCAGCATGACATAGAGCCATAAAAAAAGGTGCCGCCTGAGGCGGCACTGGCTGATTTGCGGGTGGCTATATGATACCGAGCGGAATCAGTATTGCGAGCAGCAGCACGTTGACCGCCGCAAGACCGCCTATAAAGATTTTCTGAAAGCGCGGTTTCCTGTCCGGCACGAGGAAAGCCGCCAGAAAAAACGGAATATACGTGGTGATAAACACCGGAATGGCACCCCACCAAGGGTAAACCCAGATAAACGCGGGCGTGGAGGCGAGAAAAATCTCCACAGCGCTGAAAAACGTCGCATTTCCCACGGCAAACAACAGCCGGTTGTTGATGCCGAGTATTTTCTTTTTCGGGTCTTCCGGCAGCAGCTTACCCATGATCAGCCCCGCAACCGCGAACATCATAGACAGCTCCCAACTGACCCCGATGAGCAGCACGAAGCTTGTGCTTTCTGGCGACACAGTCCACAGCGCATATCCCGTCGCGCTGCAGATGATGGCATTCATGATCTCGTAGAACCAGTGCACCATGTATAGCGAGAGCCCTGCCGCGATCGCACGGTAATTTTTGCGCTGCAGCTCCGTCGCATAGATATAGACCACGAAAGCAAAAATGGCGATGAACGTCCAATCGAAATTGGTGGTGCTGCGCACCGCATCCTGCGCGCGGTCAGCCGCGTCCGCGTTGGCCCAGTTTCCAAACCACATAATATCCGTTCCTTTCATTTTGATTAATTGTTATATGATCAGTCTGAGAAACTGATGAACTTTAAAATTGTGCGAAGCTGCGGTTATCATATATTACAAAATGTGAAGTCACAGAACGAATTGTTGGGATTTTTGAATTTCAGCAGAGAGCTTTGCTCTTTATTATGATACCGGAACGGATTCATCGGGCGCTGGCATTGAAGGATCGGGCGGCGTTTCTGCAAGCGGCTGTATATCCTCGGGCGCATCCGCGGGCTTGTCATTGCTGAGCGTGCCGAGGTTTTGCTCATTTCGTGTCAGGCGGTCTTGAAGCTTGGCGAGCTCATTTTGCGCGTCCGCAATCAGCGCATCGCACTCGGCGAGTTTTGTCATAAGGTCGGCTGGGTTTTCCTGAACATATGAATCCCGCAGCCATTGCAGATTTTCGATCTTTTCATTGAGCCGATAGATTTCTCTTTGGAGATACTCTTTTTCATCAGCCAGCGCTTGCTCCTGACCCGAGGAATCACCCGGATCGGGCATCACTGTCACATCCGGCGCGCTTTCAGCTTCGTCCGCACCCAGCAGAATATCCTGAGCGATCACAGGAGACTCTGATACTGCCGGCGCTTTGCCGCCGCAGCCCCCTGCGAGCAGTATGATAATAACGGCTGTGCCTATCAGAATGCACCGTGTTTTGGACATACTGGCTCCTTAAGCTATTCGTTAATGATGCCGATAATCGTTGAATTTTTAAATGAGGGGTCGTTCTTGAGGTCAATATAATACCCGCGCTTGCCGGGAACATAAAGCATCGGGCGGGATAAATCGTCCGCGTAATTTTCCGCGACTATGCATTTCTCATAAGTATTGAGCTCCACGCTTGTCGCTACCGGATACGGCGCAATCACTTTCTCAATTGTGTAGACGATTTCGGGATCGAATTTGCGGTCAGACTTCTGGCGGATGATATCGAGTGCCTGATACGGATGCAGCGCGTGTCGGTAAGGCCTGCGCGATATCAGCGCGTCGAAAACGTCCGTCAGCGCGATGATGCGCCCGAACAGTGATATCTTGTTTTTTCGCAGGTTTCCGGGGTATCCTGTGCCGTCGTAATTCTCATGGTGCTGCAGCGCGCCGTTGCAGGCGGCAGGCGAGAGGTCATAATAATTGCGCAGATAATCGCAGCCCTTTTCGGCATGCGATTTGACGATAGCGAATTCCTCGGGTGTGAGCTCGCCGGGCTTGTTGAGTATATCAGACGGGATAAACGCGTTGCCGACGTCGTGAACCAAAGACGCGATGCCAAGCTCAAACAGGTTGTTGTCCTTAATGCCAAGCTTAATGCCAAGCACCAGTGACAGCATCATCACGTTGGCCGCGTGGTAATAGTCGTAATCGTCGAACGCTTTGATATCAAAATGCTCAATAATGGGTTCCTTCACGGTGAGCAGCCGCTCAATCACAGGCATCACGACGCTTTTCTGCTCCTCCACGCTGACTTTTGTGAGCGTTTTGTTCACGGAATCGGCCTGAGCCTGTTTTAAGTATTTCTTTGCCGCTTTGACGATGCTGAGCCGCATGCTTTCGGGAACAATGGGGTCAACTTGCACAGGCTCCGACAGTTCATCGTGAATATAAATGCCCGAATACCCGAGCCGGTTAATCGTTTTGACATGCGCGCTTTTCAGCTTAGTGCCTTGCGTGTAAAGCGGCTCATAATTACTGCCGTATAAAGTCTGCCCAAGTATCATCCCTTTTTCGACATTTGTTATCACGACGTAACGCATAACGACTCCTTCATACAGCAGAAAAAATTGACAGTATTTTATTAATAATGACAACTCTAATTCTATCAAAAAAAATATTTTTGTCAAATAAACACGTTTTATGAAAACGCAAACAGGAATAACTTAACAGAAATGTAGCGTGATATTCTTGACAGCTATAACAATAAAAAGTATTATTATAAAATAAAAAGAATTTTTATATATAATACAAACATTTATTGAATTTATCTGTCATCTTAGGAAGCATAGGGTTACAATTCATACAAAACCATAAAAGAATACGATTCACAGCATCTAACCCTTGATCAACAACCAAACAGGGGAGCAGGGTATGCGCAAAAGCAAGAATATCTGGTTTTTAATCGTAGGTATTGCTGCGGCCGTTTGTTTGGCTGCGGCTGTTTTCTTCGTGGTCCGGCAAGTGCAGGGCACCCAGCTCACTTTTTCACAGGATGGATACATTCTTAAAGAAACCGAGAGGCAAACAGGCAACGCAAAGGTCCAGCCTCTTTATTTCAAAGCAGGTGCATCCTATGCATCCAAGTATCCAAAATCCGTCGTTTTTTCCGATGTTCAAAGCAATCAGATTGTTGTGGATGAAGCGTCGTTTCTTCATCTTGCCGATGGGTCCATCACAGCGCTGTCTTCGGGTGTGGTGCTCAGCCTCGGCGATATGGAAGACGAGAGCATGATTCGCTGCTACGGCCTCAAAGCGGGAACAGTGATGCAAAGCAGTGCAGGAAATTACATGCTTGACCATATGGGTACGCCGATCACGTATGAACGTTTTATTTGGAAGCTTGATACCGAAAAATACCTTGTGGCCGGAAACGGCTTTGAGCTGCGCATACCCAATCAGGAAGCCGTGCCCATTTCGGGATATGTGGAAATAGAGTATGTGGACAACGGCATCGTGACGATTTACAACAACAGTATGATGATGAGAACCATCGCTTCCGATTGTGAGCTGGTGTTTGATGACGGCGTCGTGATCAACTTGAGCGAGCGCAATGTGATGAGCGGCGATGATGTGAAGATGAGCTTTTCACAGATGGTGATCGATTCCGATGAAAATATCAATGTGATGCCGCTCGACCATAAGGACAAAAACGCCGTGATTCCCAAGTTCGTTGCGGTTGACGGCAAAAACGGAGAAAACGGCAAAAGCGGCGATGGCGGAAAGGCCGGCGAGGCCGGAGGTGCGGGGGCGCTCGGCGATTCGGTGGGAGCGGGTAACCCGGAGCCCACCACGCAGCCCGAGAAACGCGTGATACTGCCCGTGTTTGAGGTTACCATTGATCAGAGCGCGCTGACCGCTTCGGCCGTGAAAGGTAACGTCCGGATTACCGACGAGGAGAGCCGCATCGTTCCGGGAACCGTCACCATGAAAATCATGAACAACGCAACGGGGGAAACCGTGTACGGGCCGCAGGCTTACGACGGCTTCGTGTTTGACTTTGAAGCGACGGGGCTCAAGGAGGACACCGAATACCGGCTGATTTTTGAAGCGCAGTACACGGTGAACGACGAGCAGTTTTCCAAGATATTTTATGATGGCGTTTTCGTGGCGGATTCGATCGGTTTGTCGCTCGATATTGACAGTGTGAAAACAAATGCGCTTTCGTTCAAGGTAAAAAAAGAAGCGTTTTCTCCCGTATCATCGGCCGTGCTCGAGCTTTACGACGCAGGCGGCAGTCTGCTCGATCAAAAGCCTCTGAGCTTCTTAACGAGCACCGAAGTGGCCACGTTTGACAACCTGACACCCGATACGGGCTATTCCGTACGGCTCGCGCAGGTGGGCGGAAGCTATTCGAACGGAACGCCGGTGCAGTATGACAAATACGGTGTTCCGACACAGTGCAGGACGCTGAAACGGACGCCGGCTGTGGCCCCGCCCAATGTGACAGTCAATAAGAGAAACGGTACGTTCGAGCTTCAGGTCAGCGGCCTTACCGACCCGGATAACGGGGTACAGAGAATTCGCTACGAGATCTATGAAGCGGGGAGCACGGTGCCGGTTTCAACTGCGTATGGCGTGGGAACCAATCGCGTTGACTTTGAGGTGAACGGATACATTCAGCGCAATGTGGGCTATACCGCAAGAGCCATCGCCGAGTTTAACGATAACACAAAAATAATTGATGTCGAAAGCAATATGTCTGTGCCGTTTATTATGGAAGGCGCAGATTTTCCGACGCTGCGTTTTGAAGCGGACGACATCGAATTTGACAGAATAAAAGGCACACTCTACATCGAAAGCACGGGGGCCACGGTCGATACAGCCAGCAACATCACCGTGCACTGGGAAGACTCAGTGGGCAATGTTCATAGCAAGGTGGTTGCCGCGACGCTGATTTCCGGCAACAGGGTGATGCTCGCGTTTGACGAAAACGGCTTGCGACAGAAGGAAACGTATTCAATTTGGGTGACGGCCAAAGTGGACATGAACGATTCGAACCCTGTGGACGAAGTGATGATCGGGCCCGTGAAGGTGCAGACGATTGAAGCGGGAACGTTCGCCGTCAGTATGAGCAAAACGCCGACGGCCTCGGCCGCCCCCTCTAAGGCGATCAGCATTGATGTGACGCTCGACGATTTTATGGGCGACAGCGTTTCGTACGAAGCCTCCACGCTGGGATCTTTGGTGTTTAACCTCTATGAGGGAAGCACGAAGGACAAAAGCAAGCTCTTAAGCTCGCTGCCGATCAATCAAACGGGAGGGGACACATACACAAGCCCGCTCAAGACAGAATTCTACGACGGAACGAAGACATTGACCGAGGCTGATTTCGGGCTTAATGCCGCAAGCCTTAACTCAAGCACATATTTAATCGAGCTCGAAAGCGCGCACGATTACACAGACCATGACAGCAACTATTTTAAACTGCAGAACAACACGTTTGCGTTTATCAAAACGAGCACGCCGCCGCTCGATCCGCCTGTCGATCAGCGGGGGAATCAGTTTGACATCACGCCGATCACGAAGGCCACCGCAGGCAGCTACAAGGTGAATCTGTCTGACTGGCTCAGCGCTTCGACAATCGCCGCGCTCAGCAACAACACGGTCATCGGCTATGAGGTCAGCCCGAAGTTCAACAACTCGGGGAAATATGCCCGGCTCGTTACCTATCAGATTCACAAATTGACGTCGTATGAGGACACGCCGCTGCTCGACAACACAACGGCTGTGGCCGCAACGACGACCATCACACCGGGGGGCATTGATGTCCCTGTGGATGCGTCTCAGGATTACCTCCCGCATCTGGTTGTTTTCTTTGGCCCGCAGGGCAGCGCACAATCCGGATTTGCGGGCAGCGACAAGACGCGTTATTACTATTTTACCGGCTATGAGCAGCAGACAGCGGGCGGGGGCTTTGGCAGGGGCGCACAGTATTTCTTCAGTTACACAGCCAAGCTCAACACGATTGACTCGACCGCGAGCTACAACACCGATTATCCGAGCAACCCGGCTGACCCGGCGCTGCTGCTTTATTCCACGGCGGTGAGTCCTCAGCTGCAGGCACCGACATTCGGGTTTTACCCGAGCACAAGCAGCAATACCGGTGTGATATGGAAATACCAGTATAACGACCTTGACAATGTGCTGCAGACACCGTCGGCGACGCTCTATTGCCGCAGGGTCGGCGGGGCGGCGATCAACAGCCAGACGATCACCAAGACAACGACGAATTATAACACCGTGACGTTTACCAATTTTACATCGGCCATATCGTCATACGAGCTGTATGTGCAGCAGAATCTGCTGCCGGCTTATGCGTTTGGCACAACGGGGCAAACGCGCGTGCTACTGAGCCGTCCTTTTGAAACGGACAACCTTGTATCGCTTAATTATTCGGTATACGTGCCGGATGACAATAAAAACCGCCTGTTTGTGGTGCTCGGGAGAGACGCGGCGCATATGGGCGAGATCGACGACGCAATATACAGGCGCATTGCGGGCGCGCAGGTGACAGCCGCATCTTCGGACACCACAAAAGTGATGAACCTCGGCGTGATCAGGGCCAATGTGAACGGCACAAGCCAAACGTGCATCGAGGTACCGTACACGCTGCTCGCCGATTTCGACCAAGGCGAAGCGATTACGTTCTCTGTCTCGGTGTTCTATGATACGGGCCAAACCGGCTTTGATACGGGTGCGAACTATTATGCCGTTCAGTTCCCGGTCGGCGGGTCGGCTCCTGCCGCGGGCAATTACCGCATCATACGCAGCATCGGCTCGGGCTATACGGATTCCGCCAATGCGAGCGGCTCTTGGTATCACACGGTGACGCATAATCAAACGTCTAGGACGATCACCTACGGCGGCAACATGATGGCGGCTGATCCCAGCGCGACC